>JAKAZN010000047.1 GCA_021815835.1 Pseudomonadota bacterium | reverse complement strand
ATCGGGCAGTCGGGGGGGGGGGCGGGCGGTCAGCCCCGCGCGTAGCGCCGCGCGGATTCCGACCGCACCACAAGACATCCGGTCCGCCTATGTGCGATCCGGCCGCAGGCGCCGTAGGCTTCGTGCTCGGTGAACCCGGTGACCTGGGCGCGCCAGAGCCAGCCGCCGCGGATCGCCACCCGCTCCAGGTGGATCTTGCCGAGGCTGGCGGCGCGCCGGGCACTGGAGGCCGCGCGCAGTGCCGCCGGGCGGGTGCGGAAGCTGCCGACCTGGATCGCCCAGCGTGCCGGGACCTGCCGCAAGCTGGCGACCCGCCGCAAGCTGGCGACCCGCCGCACGGGGGCCGCGGGCAGCGGCGGGCGGCGGACGACCGTTTCGGCGTGCGCGCGCGCGATCAGCGACGGCAGGACCGGCGCGGCGCTGGCGGTCATCTCCCGCGCCGGGCCGGGCGCGGGAATATTGAGGGCGAGATACCCGGCGTTCAGCAGGTCGGCCATGCCGCCATACGCCCGCGGCCAGCTGCGGGCACCGAACTCGACCCCGACCAGGCGCACGCCGCTGCGCACCCCGCTGGTGACCAGGTTGCGGCCGGAGGCATCGACGAAGCCGGTCTTGAGCCCATCGACCCCGGGATAGAGCTTCAGCATCCGGTCGAGATTGAGCACCGTCTGGCCCCGGAACGTGAAGCTCGGCGTGCTGAACAGGGGGTAGTATTGCGGGAAATCGCTGATCAGCCGCCGCGCCAGCAGCGCCATGTCGCGCGCCGTGGTCCATTGCTCGGCCGCGGGCAGGCCGGAGGCATTCACGAAATTCGTGCGCCGCATCCCGAGCGCGTGCGCGCGCAAGGTCATCATCTGGGCGAACCGCGCCTCGCTCCCGCCCAGCAATTCCCCGAGCGCCACGGCGGCGTCGTTGGCCGAGCGGGTAATCAGGCCGAGGATCGCCTGGTGGACGGTGATCCGCGTCCCCGGCACGAGACCGAGTTTGGTCGGCTGCATCGAGGCGGCATGGGCCGAGACCGGCACGAGTTCGTCCATGGCGATGCGACGGTCGCGCAACGCCTGGAACGTCATATACAAGGTCATCAGCTTGGTGAGGCTGGCGGGGTGGCGCAGCCCGTCCGGGTCCTGGGCTTGCAGGATTCGCCCGGTGGCGGCAACCTCCAGGATCGCGGAGCGGGGCGGCGGCGGGGCGGCGGCGGCGAGGCGCGCACCCAGCCCCGCGACCAGCACCGCGCCAATGGCAAACGAGCGCAAAAAATTGCGCTCATGGCACCCAAACCTTGCCATTTCGATCTTTCTCCTGCGTCCGTATCGGGACCCTAGGCGCTTCCCGGCCGGGTTGTCCAGCCGAAATTTCCCTGAATCAAGAAATTATTGAAGGGTTTACGGGTTCATCCTGAGACCGCCCTTCGGGGAGGGCGACACGGACCCGTTGTGCGCCGCACAAAATTTCTCTTGATCGGCCTCCGGCACCGACCTATATCGCGGTTGTGCTGCATTGCAGCAAAACGGATCAACGGCACGACACCGGCCGCGAGCCAAGCGGCCCAGAACAGGAGCACGACAATGGCGGTGAAGAGCAAGACGGAAGAGACCGGCGCGGCGTTCGACGGCGCCCCGGCGGTTGCCTTCGCGACGGAAGCGGGCACGAAGGGCATCGAGCAGACCGTGGCCGCCCTCAAGGACGGCATGGCACAGGCGACGGCCGGGATCGAGAAGACCCAGGCCAAGGTCAAGGAAGGCATGGAGAAGGCGATGAAGACCGCGGAAGAGTTCGTGGCGTTCGGCCAGGGCAACCTGGAAGCCGTGATGAAGGCCGGCCAGATCTGGGCCGCCGGCGTGCAGGACCTCGGCAAGCAGGTCGCCGCCACCGCCCAGGGCACCTACGAGGAGAGCATGGCGACCTTCAAGGCCATGAGCTCCGTGAAGTCCCTCAAGGACGCGATCGACATGCAGGCCGGCTTCGCCCGCACCGCGATCGAGAAGACCCTGGCCGAGTCGGGCAAGCTGACCGACGCGTCCATCAAGTTGACCGAGCAGACCCTGGCGCCGCTCACCGCGCGGGTCAGCATGGCGGTCGAGAAGTTCGCGAAGCCGGTCTGAGCCGACCAGGCTTTGCGAGCGCGGGCGGCCTCGCATCCCCCCCAGCGGGGCCGCCCGCCCCCGTTTTCGAGACGGCAAAACCCGGGCCCGCGCCGCGTGCCCGGGTTTTTCTTGTGATCCGCCGGTGGGGTGGCGGATTGACACTCTTTTATCATGCCCCCTGCATCCGATATGCTGACCTTCTGGACCAGGCGGGCGGGATGCTCCGGGTTCCGGACGGGCGGCGGAATAGCGACGGAACACGGACGAGCATGAGCACGAACGACAGGCGCGGCGGCGACGGACCCAATACCGGGGTGGTGGTGCGGGCGCGCCCGAAGACACGCAAGCCCGCCATGTATAAGGTCTTGATGTTGAACGATGATTATACACCTATGGAGTTCGTCGTTCATGTCCTCGAAAGATTCTTCCAAAAATCGCGAGAAGAAGCCACCCGCATCATGCTCCACGTGCACCGTCGCGGCGTCGGCGTCTGTGGCGTCTATACCTATGAGGTCGCCGAAACCAAGGTCACGCAGGTGATGGACCTCGCGCGGCAAAACCAGCATCCTCTGCAATGCACCATCGAGAAGGAATGAGCCGGCCCCCCGCCGACCCGTTCTTGCCCACCGCCTTCCCTCTCGCGCGTCAGGAGTGTCGTCATGCTCTCTCGTAACCTCGAACAGACGCTCCATCGCGCCTTGTCGCTCGCCAGCGAGCGCAAGCACGAATACGCCACCTTGGAACATCTGCTGCTGGGACTTGCCGACGACACGGACGCGGCCACCGTGCTGCGGGCCTGCGGGGTGGATCTGGATAAGCTGCGCACCGATCTCGGGGAGTTCCTGGACAAGGATCTCGCGGGCCTGGCGACCGATCGCACCGGCGACCCCAAACCCACCGCGGGCTTCCAGCGAGTCGTGCAGCGGGCGGCGATCCATGTGCAGTCCTCCGGCCGCGATGAAGTCACCGGCGCGAACGTGCTGGTGGCGCTGTTCTCGGAACGCGAGTCGCATGCGGTCTATTTCCTGCAACTGCAGGACATGACCCGGCTCGATGCGGTGAATTTCATCAGCCACGGGATCGCCAAGGCGCCGGGGCGGACCTCGACGCGGCCGGCGCAGGGCGCGGGGCCGCAGGGCGAGGGCCACGCCGAGCCGGAGCGGGAGGAGAAACCCGCCCGCCGCGGCCAGGACGCGCTGTCCAACTACTGCGTCAATCTCAACAAGAAGGCGACCGCCGGGAAGATCGATCCGCTGATCGGGCGCGAGCTCGAGATCGAGCGGACCATCCAGATCCTGTGCCGGCGGACGAAGAACAACCCGCTCTATGTCGGCGATCCCGGCGTCGGCAAGACCGCCATCGCCGAAGGGCTGGCCAAGCGCATCGTCGAGGGCGACGTGCCGGAAGTGCTGGCGAAATCGACGATTTTCGCCCTCGATATGGGCGCGCTGCTGGCGGGAACCCGGTATCGCGGGGATTTCGAGGAACGGCTGAAGGCGGTGGTCACCGAGCTCGAAAACCAGGCCGGGGCGATCCTGTTCATCGACGAGATCCATACCGTGATCGGGGCGGGCGCCACATCCGGGGGCGCGATGGATGCCTCCAACCTGCTGAAGCCGGCGCTGGCCTCGGGGAATCTGCGGTGCATCGGATCGACCACCTACAAGGAGTTTCGCAATTATTTCGAGAAGGACCGCGCCCTGGTGCGGCGGTTCCAGAAGATCGACGTGAACGAACCCTCGATCGAGGATACCATCAAGATCCTGCGCGGGCTGAAATCCAACTACGAGAAGCACCACAAGGTGCGCTACACCGAGGAAGCCATCCGCGCCGCGGTGGAGCTGTCCGCCAAATACATCAACGACCGCAAGCTGCCGGACAAGGCGATCGACGTGATCGACGAGGTCGGCGCCTCGCGGATGTTGCTGCCGGAGAACAAGCGCCGCAAGACCGTCACCTTGCGCGACGTGGAGGAGATGGTCGCCAAGATCGCGCGCATCCCACCCAAATCCGTCTCCGCCGACGACAAGGAGACGTTGCGCAACCTGGAACGCGACCTGAAATCCATGGTGTTCGGCCAGGACAAGGCGATCGAGGCGCTGGCGGCCGCGATCAAGCTCGCCCGCGCGGGACTGCGGGAGCCGGAAAAGCCGATCGGGAACTATCTGTTCTCCGGCCCCACCGGCGTCGGCAAAACCGAAGTGGCGCGGCAACTCGCCTCCACCCTGGGGATCGAGCTGATCCGGTTCGACATGTCGGAATACATGGAACGACATTCCGTTTCGCGGTTGATCGGCGCGCCGCCAGGCTATGTGGGCTTCGATCAGGGCGGCCTGCTGACCGACGCGATCGACCAGCATCCGCACGCGGTGCTGCTGCTCGATGAGATCGAGAAGGCGCACCAGGATCTGTTCAACATACTGTTGCAGGTGATGGACCATGGGAAACTGACCGACCATAACGGCAAGTCGGTAGATTTCCGTAACGTGATCCTGATCATGACCACCAACGCCGGCGCCTCCGACCTGGCCAAGGAAGCGATCGGGTTCGGGCGCGACACGCGCGAGGGCGAGGACGGCGAAGCGATCAAGCGGCTGTTCACGCCGGAATTCCGCAACCGGCTGGACGCGACGATCGCCTTCGCCGCGCTGAGCCCGGAAGTGGTGGCCCAGGTGGTCGAGAAATTCGTGATGCAGCTGGAAGCGCAGCTCGCGGACCGGAACGTGACGATCGAACTGTCTTCCGCGGCGAAGGAATGGCTGGCGGAGCGGGGCTACGACCGCCTGTATGGCGCGCGTCCGCTGTCGCGCGTGATCCAGGAATACATCAAGAAGCCGCTGGCCGAGGAGCTGCTGTTCGGGCGGCTGGTGCGGGGCGGGGCGGTGAAGGTGACGCTCGCGGACGGGAAGCTCGCGTTCGAGATCGCGGAGGCGGCGCTGCCGGCGCTGCCGAAACCGGGGGAGGATGGCGGCGAGGCGGGACGGACGGAAGAAACGGTGGAGTAGCGGCGCGCGCCCTCACCCGGCGCGCCCAAGCGGGAGAGGTGACGGAGAGGGCGTTCGATCAAGCGACCGGTGGAGTGTCCGCCACTTCTTCCTCGATCGCGGCGAGCAGGCGGGCGGGGAAATAGCGCGGCAGGTCCTGGCCGATCAGCACCAGGCGCAGCCCGCCCGGCCATCCCGTCGGCCGGGACGGCAGGAACTCCGGCGCCGCCAGACTGTGCTGGACGCCTTGCAGCAGCAGCGGGCAGGACGGATCCTCGGCCAGTTCCACCAGGCCCTTGAGGCGCAGCAGTCGCGGACCGCAATGGGCGACCAAGGTTTCCACGAACAGGCTGAGCGCCGCGCCGGCGATCGGCGCATCGCGTTCCAGCACGATCGCGCCAAGCCGCTCGCTGTGCACGCCCCGCGCGGCGAAAGGATTCGCCGCCGGCGCCGGGGTCAGGACCGCGAGACGCGCGGCGCGGGCCGCCGGGTCCGCCGGGCCGAACAGGATCGCGGGATCGACGGCGCCGCGCACGCTTTCGATCACGCGCTCGGCCGTCGGCGCGGTCGCGGCCAGCATCGCGCGCAAGCCGGACGACGGCGCCGCGAGATCGGTCTTGGTCAGCACGATGCGGTCCGCGACCGCGACCTGGCGCCGTGCCTCGGGATGGCGCGCCAGCGCCGCCTCACCCGCGACGGCATCGACGAGGGTGACCACCTTGTCGAGGACGTAGCCATCCGCGAGATCCGCATCGGCGAGCAGCCCCCCCAGGATCGGCGCGGGATCGGCGAGGCCGGAGGTTTCCACCAGCACGCGGTCGAAGCCCACCGGCCCGGCCTGCGCGGCAAGCCCCCGCAGGGTGGCGGCGAGGCTGCCCTCCATCCGACAGCAGAGGCAGCCGGTGGTCAGGGTCAGAAGGGTCTCGGTGCCGGCGGCGATCAGCGCGTGATCGATGCCGACCTCGCCAAATTCGTTGACGATGACGGCGGTGCGCGCGAATCCCGGATCCCGCAAAACCCGCGCGATCAGCGTCGTCTTGCCGCTGCCGAGAAAGCCGGTCACGACGGAGACCGGACGGACCGGGACGCGGTCCGGCGCGGTCTCCGTCATGACGCGGCCGCGATCACGACGGGTAGGTCATGTGGCAACCATTATCGGCCGCCGAACCCGCAACGGTCGCGCCCCGCACCAGCTTGCGCGGAGTGAAGACGTCGAACTTGTTGGTCTTGGGCGGATGCACCTCGCCCACGAAGATGTTCGCCATCAACTGGTGGTCTTCCTTGCGATAGAACACCTTGCCCGGCTGCAGCGCCACATCGGGCGGCAGCTCCATCCCTTCCAGCGCGCGCGCCATCTTCAGCGCGTCAAGGCCCTTGCTGTGCTCGGCGGCAAGGCGGAAGCTGTGCACGGCGACATAGCCGAACCATACGCGCGCCGACGGCATGACGTGGTATTTCTTCTCGATCGCGGCGTTGAATGCCTCGACATGCGGCACGCCCGGCTGGTTCCACCACCACTCCATGTTCCACCATCCGGTCTGCGCCGCGGCGGGGGTGGAGACCACGTCCTCCAGCTCGAAGATCGCGCCGCCGAGGGCGATCGATTTCTCCAGGCCGAATTGCAGAAACTGCTTCATGCAATCGACCTGCGGCTGGCCATACATGTTGTTGACCAGCACGGTCGGCTTGTACAGCTTCGCCTTGATGAGGGTGGCGGTGAAATCCAGCGTGGTCTGCGGCAACACCACCGCCTCCACCGTGCCGCCGAGCTTCTTCACGTCGCGGATGAAGGCGGCCTGCAAGGTGTGGCCATAGGCGTAGTCCGGCGTGATCATGAACCAGCGCTTGCCGAACCTCTTGACCAACGTGCCGGTGATGGAGGCGGCATCCATGCTGGTGGTACCGCAAATGCGAAAGACGTTCCACTTGCAGGCCGTGCCGGTCATCGGATCGGTATGCGCGCCGGGGATGATGTTGAGGACACCCTTCGGGTTGGTGACCTGGGTCTGCGCATAGGCGATGCCGGAATTGGGATCGCTCAGCAGCACGCTCACCTTGTCGCGGTCGATCAGCTTGATCGCCTTCTGCACGCCGGTGCCGGTATCGTTCGCCGAATCCTCGGTCAGCAGCTGCAATGGCCGGCCGAGCACGCCACCCTTGGCGTTGATCTGCTCAACCGCCAGCGTCGCGCCCTGCACTTCGGAGGTGCCGAGCATGGAGGCGGCGCCGGTCAGTTCGTCCGTCATGCCGATCTTGATCGGCACTTCGCCGCGGGCAGACAGCAGGAACGGCGCGGAGAGCTGGGCGCCGGCGAGGACGGCGGCACCTTGCAGTACGCGCCGGCGGCCCGGACGGGGCCCGGATATGGCTTCGGTCATGGACGTGAACTCCCTGCCTGGTCGCCCGTGGGGCGATCCGATTTTCGGGCCGCGTCGTCGATGCGCGGCTCCAAGCGAAACAAACCATAGGGAACGGTGGGACCGCAAGCCGGGTCCGGACGATTCGCATCCGGCCCGGCGCGATTCGTCCTATCCCGCCGTCAGCCGCAGCAGCCGATCCGCGTTGCCATGTGCGATCTTCGCCCGATCGGCCGGCGAAACGGGCAGCGAATCCAGGAATTTCCGGCCCGCCGCGTTCGCCGCGAACGGGTAATCGACCGAGAACAGGATCCGGTCGATCCCGAAGGTCTGCACCGCGGCCAGGAACGGCGGCAGGGTGAAGAAGCCGCTGGTGGTGATCCAGACCTGGTCCATCATCGTCTGCGTCACGCCGCGTTGCAGGTATTTCGCGGCCTCGGCGGCGAGCGTCTGCTCGCAGCGCGCCAGCATGAAGGGCAGCGCCTCGCCCATGTGGCCGATGATGATGTTCAGTTTCGGATGCCGATCGAGCGCGCCCGACAGGATCAGGCGCAGGACCTGCACCGCGGTCTCGATGTGCCAGCCCCAGGCGGCGGTGGCCATGGTGTAGCTCATCTGCCCGGGCAGGCCGTCGTAATAGGCGGCGCGGACCACGGGTTCGGAAATCCCCGGGTGGATGTAGATCGGCACATCCAGCGCGACGGCGCGGGCCAGGATGGGATCGAAGCTGGGGTGGTCCAGGGCGCGGCCGTCGGTGAAGCCGTGGACCATGGCGCCGAGGAAACCCAGATCGCGCACCGCGCGTTCGAGCTCGTCGGCCGCGGCCTGCGGGTCCAGCATCGGCAGATGGGCGAAGCCGGCGAGCCGCCCGGGATGCGCGGCGACGCCCGCGGCCAGGGCGTCGTTATAGGCGCGCGCCAGCGCGATCCCGTCGGGTCCCGCGACCAGCTCGGCGCCGGGGGCGGAGGCGGACAGGATCTGCAGCTCGATCCCGGCCGCGTCCAGATCGGCGATGCGCGCGGCGCCGAGATCGGCCAGTTCGCCGCGCTTGGTGACCTGGCTCCAGACCACGCCCGGCGCGGGGAAGCCGCGGCGGGCGATGGCGGCGGGGTCGATCCGCGCGACCAGGTCGGGGACGGTGAAATGTTCTTCGAGCGCGACGATGCGCATGAGCTGGCCTCCCGGGGTTTGGTTGGGCGGAGTGTCGTGCGGCGCGCCGGGCCGGGCAAGGGTGGGGGGGGCACGA
>JAKAZN010000046.1:6366-8680 GCA_021815835.1 Pseudomonadota bacterium | reverse complement strand
GGCGGCGGTGGTCGTGACCTCGGGGGCGAATCGGGTGGATCCGGCGAAGGCCGCTGCCGCCCTGGGTGTGGCGCTGGCGCGCGCGGACGCCGATTGGGTGCGCGAGACGACCGGATTTGCGGTGGGCGGCGTGGCGCCGGTGGGGCATGTCGGCGCGCCGCTGCTGTTGATCGACGCGGATCTGCTGGCGCTCGATCCGATCTGGGCGGCGGCGGGCTCGCCGCGGCATGTATTTCGCACCAGTGCCGCGGAACTGTGCCGGATGACGGGGGCGAAGGTCGCGGCGGTGGCGGGTTAGCCCGGGCGGATCGGGCGGTCCGGGTCGGCGAGCTGCTCGCGGTCGCGCCAGTCGGGCGTGACGTAGTTGATCTCCATCAGCCGGCGCACGCCGCGGATCGGCCGCTTCTCGAAGCCGTGCCAAGTGGCGGGGCCGGGGACAAAAATCACCGCGGAATTGAACGCGGCCGAGGACCGGCCCACCCAGTTCTTCTCCGCGTCGTAGATATCCGTGCCCCAGTCCTTCGCCTCCGGCCCGGTGCAGAGATAGATCACCATGGAGAACAGCTTCTCCTTGATGTCGCGATGCGGTTCCAGCCAGGCGCCGTCGGTGTCCTGGATGTATTCCATGCGGAGAAAGCTGCCCTCGGCGCGGATGGCGCAGGTATCGGCCATCAGCCGCGCCACTTCCGGCCGGTGCAGCGCGTCCGACAGCGCGGCGCAGACCGGGAAATCCCGCCGCAGCGCGGGGGTGATGAAGCAGCGGGCGGCGTTGTAGCTGTTGCGGGTGCCGTCGGTGGGGCCGAGCACCGGCGGCGCGATCGGCAGCATCAGGATGCCGGCGGCGATCGCCTCGGGGAACACCTCGCTCAGGGTCCAGTGGCGGTAGGGGGTGTCGTCGCGCACCGCGCCGGCCAGCGCCTGGCAGAAACGGGCGGAGATGCCGGCGGCGGGCGGAAGCTGGAAATAGGCCATGGCGGCCTCCTCAGCGCGGCGCGTATTCGATGGCCTTGCGCAGCAGCGGCACGGATTTGGCAAACGCGCTGACGCTGTGGCGGAGATATTCCTTGCGGACATACCATTCGGAGTCGACGTAGCAGAGCTGGAGGCTCATGCGCTGGCCCTTCTGCGGCAGGAAGCCGTGCCAGGAATGGTCGGAGACGCGGAACATCAGCATCCGGCCGAATTCGGGGGCGAATTCGAAGGCGCAATCCTCCCGGTCGGCGCTGCGCAGCACGCGCAGCCGGCCGCGCTCATGGGGCCATTCCTGGGAGAAGCCGAGCAGCACCGTGACGATCTTGTGCTTGGAATCGGGGTGCGCGTGGCCCTCGTTGTAGTGGCCGGTGGTGTTGCCCATCATCACGATCGCGGGCGGGTATTTGCTGAGGTCCATGTCGAATTTGCGCTCCACCAGGCCGCGGAAGCGCGGGCTGAGCAGATCGCGGATCACCGCGCCGAAGCGCGGGCCATATTGCAGGTCGGGCAGCGCGTAGCTGCCGCGATCGGGGATTGCCGGCGCGTGGGCGAGCACGTTGTCCTTGAGCCCGGGGTCGATCGCGTGCTCGACGAAGGCGAAATCATACGGGTCGCGCCGCAGGGGCGCGGCATCGATGGCGGCTTCGTCGAGGATGGCGAGGGGGACTTCGGACGGGGTCATGGGCGCGCTCCCTGGTTCCTGCCCGGCGCCAGCGCGGGCTTCGTGGGGTTGCGTGCCGGGGTCGGGGGTCGCGCGCATTGATCCGGATCAAAGGGATCGGGATCGGAACGGTGAAGGCTCAGAAGTCGATGCAGCGGCCCTTCACTTCCCAGTCGCCGTAGCGGGTGGGTTCGGGACCCTTCGGGCCGCCGATTTCCTTCGCCGCCGGGGGTTGCGGCGGCTTGGGCGGTGGCGCGGGCGAGGCGGACGGCGGGGCGGGATCGGCCATGACGGTCAGATAGGCGCCGCCCCGCGCGCCGGCAAGCGCCCTACCCCACCGCGCGCAGGCGCGGGCGCGCCTTGGCCGCGAGGCCGCGATAGAGGCTGAGGTAGTCGGCGGCCATCCGCTCGACGCTGAAGCGTTCCTCGAACCGGGCGCGGATCGCGGTGCGCGACAGTTCGGGCAGGCGGCCGACCGCCGCCACCGCTTCCGCCTCGTCGCGGACGATGAAGCCGGTGCGGCCATCCTCGATCACTTCCGGCACGGAGCCGGCGGGGAAGGCGATGACGGGGGTGCCGCAGGCCATCGCCTCGATCATCACCAGGCCGAACGGCTCCGGCCAGTCGATCGGCAGCAGCAGGGCGGAGGCGCCGGACAGGAAATCGGGCTTCTCGGCATCG
>JAKAZN010000046.1:0-6356 GCA_021815835.1 Pseudomonadota bacterium | reverse complement strand
GTGACGGCCGTCGATCATCGGGCGGATCTTGGTGCGGTAGTATTCTTCATCCACGCGATCCACCTTGGCCGCGATCTTCAGCGGAATCCCCGCGCGCCGCGCGATGCGGATGGCGCGATCGGGCGCCTTTTCGGGCGAGATGCGGCCGAGGAACGCCAGGTAGCCGGGCTTGACGGGGCGCGGCGTGAGCAGGTCCAAGGGCAGGCCATGATGGATCGTGGCGACGAAATTCGCCTCCGGCAGCGGGCGGCGCTGCGCGTCCGAGATGGATACCACCGGAACTTCCGGGAAGCGCGCATAGACCGGGCGCAGCTCCGGCATATCGAGCCGGCCGTGCAAGGTCGTCACGAACGGGGTGCGCTGGCGGGAGAACAAGGGATAGGAGAAATAATCCAGATGGAAGTGCAGCACGTCGAATTCGTCGGCGCGGCGATAGACATCCTCGAGCATCCCGACGATCGGCGCCATCCAGTCCCGAAGGCCCGTCTCGAAACGCAGCGCGCGCGGCGACATGGGCGCGAGGCGGGCGGCGGTGGTGGAATCGCCGCTGGCGAACAGGGTGACGTCGTGGCCCTGGCGGACCAGTTCCTCGGTCAGGAAGGAGACGACCCGTTCCGTGCCGCCATAAAGGCGCGGCGGGACGGACTCGGTGAGCGGGGCGATCTGGGCGATGCGCATGGCGGCGTGCCTTCCTGGGGCGGCCGGTGGCGTCCGGCCTGGGGTGGCAGCGTTTCACCCGGTGGATCAGGCAAATTTAGGGCAGGCGCGCCCTGGTTCCCGCCGCAAATAGGCCCGGGCGCATGAGCGCGCCCCGCCTGGTGGTGGTGTCCAACCGCGTTCCGCTGCCGACGGAGCGTGGGCCGCGGGCGGGCGGATTGGCGGTGGCGCTGGCCGATGCGCTGCGTCCGGGAAGCCTGTGGTTCGGCTGGTCCGGACGGCGCACGGCGCGCGCCGCGACGAGCCCGCCGGAGACCGTGGAATCGAACGGGATCGCTTATGCCACCATCGATCTTTCCGAATCCGAGTACCGCCTGTTCTACGCCGGATTCAGCAACGGCGTGCTGTGGCCGCTGCTGCATTTCCGGCTCGGCCTGGTCCATTACCGGGCGGAGGAATACCGGGCCTGGCAAGAGGTCAATCGCCGCTTCGCCGACGCGCTTATCCCCCTGCTGCGCCCGGACGATCTGATCTGGGTGCATGACTACCATCTGATTCCGCTGGGCGAGGCTTTGCGCGCCCGTGGCGTGACCGGGCGGATCGGCTTCTTCCTCCATACGCCCTTCGTGCCGCCCGAGGTGCTGCGCGCGCTGCCGCGGGCCGAGCAGGTCCTGGCCGGCCTCTGCGCCTACGACGTCATCGGCTTCCATACCGAGGAGCACCGGGCCGGCTTCCTGCGCGGCGTGCGCGACATCCTGGGCCTGACGCCGGACGAATGGGGCGGCGTGACGATGGGCGGGCGGCGGGCGCAGGCGATCGTCGATCCGATCGGCATCGATGCCGCGGGCTTCGCCGCCACCGCCGCGCAGTCCTGGACCGGGCCGGAGCTGCGCCGGCTGCGCGCCAGTCTCGGGGACCGCGCGCTGGCGATCGGGGTGGACCGGCTGGACTATTCCAAGGGCCTGCCGCAGCGGCTGGATGCGTTCGGCCGGCTGCTGGAGCGCCACCCGGAGCACCGGCGGCGGGTGAGCTTCCTGCAGGTCGCGGCCCGCTCGCGCGAGGATGTGAGCGAATATCGCGCGCTGCGCATCGAGCTGGACCGGATCGTGGGCGAGACGATCGGACAGTATTCCGAATTTGACTGGGTGCCGGTGCGCTACATGAGCCGCCCGCTGCGCCGCGCGACCCTGGCCGGGTTCTACCGCGCGGCCGCCATGGCGGTGGTCACGCCGCTGCGCGACGGGATGAACCTGGTGGCGAAGGAATATGTCGCCGCCCAGGACCCGGCCAATCCGGGCGTGCTGATCCTGTCGCGCTTCGCCGGGGCGGCGGCGGAGCTGGATACCGCGCTGATCGTCAATCCGTTCGATCCCGATGAGATCGCCGAGGCGATGCACGTCGCGCTGACCATGCGGCTGGAGGAACGCCAGGCGCGCCATCGGGCGATGGCCGGGCACGTGTTCACCGCGACCGCGCGGCGGTATTCGGAGGTGTTCCTGGCGGCGCTGTCCGGCGCGCCCGCTTGACCGGGGCCTTGGGTCGGCTACCGTGCGGTAGCGGAAAAGAACGGAGGAAGGTCGAGATGGGCGCGAAGATCGCGGTGATGGGTGTGGGCGCGGTGGGGGCTTATGCCGGTGGGCATATGGCGCAGGCCGGGGAGGACGTGACTCTCATCGATCCCTGGCCCGAGCACGTGGAACGGATGCGCAGCCATGGGCTGCGGGTCTCCCACATCACCGGGGAGGAGTTCACCACCAAGGTGCGCGCGCTCCATCTGACCGACGCGCAGCACCTGGCGAAGGAGGCGCCGATCGACATCGCCTTCGTCTGCATGAAATCCTACGACACCGAATGGGCGACGCGGCTGATTTCGCAGTACCTGGCGCCGGACGGGTTCGTGGTGTCGTTGCAGAACTGCATGAACGAGGAGACGGTGGCCCGCGTGGTGGGCTGGGGCAAGGTGCTGGGCTGCATCGCGAGCTCCATCACCGTCGATCTGTGCGAGCCGGGGCATGTGCGGCGCGCGGCGGGAAAAAGCCGGGGCAAGGGGCATACCGTGTTCCGCGTGGGCGAGGTGCACGGGCGCATCACCGATCGGGCGCGGGCGGTGATGAAGCTGGTGGATAACGCCGACGAGGCGCTGGTAACCAGCAATCTCTGGGGCGAGCGCTGGTCCAAGCTGGTGACCAACGTGATGGGCAACGGGATTTGCGCCTGCACCGGGATGATCACCCGCGACACCCTGACGAACGACACGATCCGCCGCTTCGGCGCGCGGCTGGGCTCGGAGGCGATCCGGGTGGGTCAGGCGCTGGGCTACGAGCTGGAGGAGATCCATCACATGGATCCCGAGACGATCGCCCGCGCCGGCGAGGGCGACGCGGCGGCCGCCCGCGATTACGACGAGCACCGGCTGGCCGAGGCGGCCAAGCCCGGCGGCGGCGCGCACCGGCCGTCGATGGGCCAGGATATGGTCAAGGGACGGCGCACCGAGATCGAGTTCCTGAACGGGTTTGTGGTGCGCAAGGGCGACGAGGTGGGGCTGGCCACGCCGGCCAACGCGGCGCTGACGGATATCGTGAAGCGGGTGGAGCGCGGCGAGATCCCGCCCGACCCGCGCCACATCGTCGATCTGCGGCTGAACTGAGGGGGATTGTCATGGATTTGCGTCTCACACCCGAGGAACGCGCCTTCCGCGACGAAGTGCGCGCCTTCATCCGCGACAACCTGCCCACCGACACGCGCGAGCGGATGCGGCTGGGCTATTCGCCGCGCAAGCAGGACACGGTCGCCTGGCAGCGCATCCTGAACAAGAAGGGCTGGGCCGCGATCTCCTGGCCCAAGGAGTGGGGCGGGCCGGGCTGGTCGGCGGTGCAGCGGATGATCTTCATCGAGGAGAATCAGGCCGCACCCGCGCCCGAATTGCTGTCCTTCAATATCACCATGATCGGCCCGGTGCTGATCCAGTTCGGCACCGAGGCGCAGAAGAGCCGGTTCCTTCCGCGCGCGGCCAATCTGGACGATTGGTGGTGCCAGGGATTCTCCGAACCGGGGGCGGGGTCGGATCTGGCCGCGCTGAAGACCGCGGCGAAGCGCGAGGGCGATCATTACATCGTGAACGGCTCGAAGATCTGGACCTCCACCGCGCACAATGCCGATTGGTGCTTCGTGCTGGTGCGGACCAATCCGAACGCCGCCAAGCGCCAGGAAGGAATCTCGTTCCTGCTGGTGGACATGAAGACGCCGGGCATCACGGTGCGGCCGATCGTCTCGATCGACGGGGCGCATCACCTGAACGAGGTGTTCTTCGACGACGTGAAGGTGCCCGTGGAGATGCGGGTCTATGAGGAGAACCGCGGCTGGGACGTGGCGAAGTTCCTGCTGGGGAACGAGCGCACCGGGATCGCCCGGCTCGGCAAGTCGCGTGAGCGGGTGGCGGCGGCGAAGGAAGCGGCGCGCTCGGTGCGCTTCAATGGCCGACCGCTGATCGAGGACGCGGCATTCCGTCAGCGCGTCGTGCAACTCGAGGTGGACATGAAGGCGTTGCAGATCACGCAGTATCGCGTAGTCTCGGCGGGCGCGAAGAAATCCGACGGGCGGCCCGATCCGTTGTCCTCGGTGCTGAAGGTGAAGGGCACAGAGCTTTTGCAAGCCACCACCGAGCTTGCGATGGATACCGCGGGGCCGCTGGCGATGCCGATCTGGGCGCAGGAACTGGCCGAGATGGCGAACGAGCCGGACATGCTGGCCGAGGCCGCCGAGCAGGCCACGGGGAACTACCTGTTCCTGCGCGCTGCCTCGATCTATGGCGGCACCAACGAGATCCAGAAGAACATTCTGTCCAAAGCGGTGTTGAGGCTCTGATGGATTTCGATCTTTCCGACGACCAGCGGCTGCTGGCCGACAGCGTCACGCGCCTGATGGCGGATCGCTACGGGTTCGAGGCGCGCAAGGGGTTCGTAAAACAGGATACCGGCTGGAGCGCCGAGATGTGGGGCCGGTATGCCGAGCTCGGCCTGCTCGGCCTGCCCTTCGCGGAGGAGCATGGCGGATTCGGCGGCGGGCCGGTCGATGTGATGCTGGTGATGCAGGAATTCGGCCGCGCGCTGGCGCTGGAACCCTATCTGGCCACCGTGGTGCTGGGCGGGGGCGCGGTGCGGCTGGCGGGATCGGCGGCGCAGCAGGCGGCGATCCTGCCGGCGATCGCCGAGGGCGGGCTGAAACTCGCCTTCGCGCATAGTGAGCGGGAGGCGCGCTACGATCTGGCCGATGTGCAGACCACGGCGAAACGCGCCAATGGCGGCTGGGTGCTGGACGGGGCGAAAAGCGTCGTGCTGCACGGCGATTCCGCCGACAAGCTGGTGGTGAGCGCGCGCGTCAAGGGCGAACGGGACGATCCGGATGGGATCGGGCTGTTCCTGGTCGATGCCGGCGCCGAGGGCCTGGCGCGGCGGGGCTACGCGTTGCGCGACGAGACCAGGGCAGCGGAAATCTCGCTGACCAATGTTGTCGCGGCCGAAATCCTGGGCGAACCCGGGGCCGCGTTCGGCACGATCGCGCGCGTGGTGGAAGCCGGCATCGCCGCGATGGGCGCCGAGGCGGTGGGGGCGATGGAAACCATGCAGTCCATGACCCTGGAATATTCCCGCACCCGCGAGCAGTTCGGCAAGCCGATCGGCACCAACCAGGTGGTGCAGCATCGGCTGTCGGAAATGCTGATGGCGCTGGAGCAGGGCCGCTCCATGGCAATGCTCGCGGCGATGAGCGTCGATGAGCCGGACGCGGCGGAACGGGCGCGCGCCATTTCCATGGCGAAGATCGGGTTCGGGCAGGCGGCGCGGTTCGTCTCGCAGCAGGCGATCCAGCTACATGGCGGGATCGGCATGACCGAGGAATACGCGGTCGGGCATTATTTCCGTCGCGCGCTGGTGATCGAGCATACGTTCGGGGATACGGCGTATCATCTCGCGCGGTTGGCCGCGGAGGTGGAATGATCCGGACCCGGACCGTCGCCGGGGTGGAGCTGGCGATCGCCGAACGCGGCGAGGGGCCAGCGTTGCTATTCCTCCATCCCGGGGAGGGCCTGGAGCCGGACCGGCCCTGGCTCGATCTGCTGGCGCGGCGGTTCCGGGTCATCGCGCCGTTCCATCCCGGCTGGGGCGGCTCGGCGCTGCCCGACTGGGCGGGATCGGTCGATGATCTGGCCTATCTGTATCTCGATCTGGCGGACGCGCTGGGGCTGGAGGACGCTGCGCTGGTGGGCGCCGATTTCGGCGGCTGGATCGCGGCCGAGATGGCGGTACGCTCCGCCGCGCGGTTTGCCCGGCTGGCGTTGATCGCACCCTTGGGCGTGAAATTCGGCGGCGTGCTGGAACGCGACATCGTCGATATGCACGCGGTCTCACGCGACCGGTTCCTGGAACTGGCCTGGGCCAAGCCGGCGCGCGGGGATGTGGATATGACCACCCTGCCGGACGCCACGCTGGAGGCGATCGCGCGCGGGCGCGAAGCCTTCGCGCTGTTCGGCTGGAAGCCCTACATGCACAACCCGCGGCTGCGGCACTGGCTGCACCGGATCGTGCGGCCCACCCTGGTGCTCAGCGGCGCGGCCGACCGCATCACCGGGCCGGCTTACGATGCGCGCTGGCAGGCCGCCTTGCCGGATTCGCGGGGCGAGGCCATCGCCGATGCCGGGCATT
>JAKAZN010000045.1 GCA_021815835.1 Pseudomonadota bacterium | reverse complement strand
CTCCCTGCAAAAACCCGCCCAACCGAACCCGCCCCTGGGCGAGCGCCTGATCGACCACACCGCCGAGCTCGCCGATTTCGCCGATACCGCCGCGCTGATCGCGGCGCTCGATCTGGTGATCGGCGTCGATACCGCCGTCACCCATCTCGCCGGCGCGCTTGGCAAGCCGGTCTGGCTGCTGAACCGCGCGGATACCGACTGGCGCTGGGGTCTCGGCCGCGACGACACGCCCTGGTATCCAACCTTGCGCCAGTTCCGCCAGCCGCGCGCCGGCGACTGGCCATCGGTCATCGCCGCCGTTGCCGCCGCGCTCACCGCTTGACGCCCCGCCCCGGCACGATAAGCCTGCCGCCATGACCGAGGCCGCCCCGGATATCGCCGCCAATCTCGCCCGCATCCGCGCCCGCATCGCCGCCGCGGCGAGCGCCTGCGGGCGCGATCCGGCGACGATCACCCTGGTCGCCGTCTCCAAAACCAAGCCCGCTGCCGCCGTCGCCGCCGCGCTGGCCGCCGGGCAAATGGTGTTCGGCGAGAACCGCGTGCAGGAAGCCGCCGAGAAATTCCCCGCGCTGCGCGCCGCCCATCCCGGCTTGCGGCTGCACCTGATCGGCGGCTTGCAGACCAACAAGGCGCGCGACGCCGTCCGGCTGGCCGACGTGATCGAGACGCTCGACCGCCCCCGCCTCGCTGACGCGCTGGCAGCCGCGTTCGACAAGGAATCCCGCCATCCGGACCTGATGATCGAGATCAACACCGGCGACGAGGCGCAGAAATCGGGCATCCCCCGCGATCAGGCCGACCGCTTCATCGAAGCCTGCCAGACCCGCTTCGGCGCGAGGCTCCGCGGCCTGATGTGCGTGCCCCCGCACGAGGCCGACCCGGCGCCGCATTTCGCCTGGCTTGCCGCCCGGGCCCGCGCCCACGGGCTGCCCGAGCTGTCGATGGGCATGTCGGCGGATTTCGAGATCGCGATCGCCCATGGCGCCACCGCGGTGCGCGTCGGCTCCGCGATCTTCGGCGCAAGGTGATCGCCAGCCGATCGGGCACGCTCCTGATGGGGATCGTAATTGCGAGACGAATGCAACAGACTCCGCGCTAGACCGGACCAGGAAAGGACACGCACATGCAGGAGCTTCTCGACCAGGCGGGCCGCATCGGCGCGCGGCTGAAGGCGCGCGGCGAAACGATCGCGATCGCGGAATCCTCCACCGGCGGCCTGATCTCCGCCGCGCTGCTCGCGGTGCCCGGCGCCAGCGCCTACTTCCTCGGCGGCAGCGTGATCTACACCCGCTTTGCCCGCGCCGCGTTCCTGGAGATTCCCGATCCCCTGCCGGGCGGGATGCGCGCCTCCACCGAGGCCTACGCCGCGCTCCTGGCCGGAACCGTCCGCGCCCGCTGCGCCGCCACCTGGGGCCTGGGCGAGACCGGCGCCACCGGCCCCACCGGCAATCGCTACGGCGACGCCGCGGGCCAT
Source organism: Pseudomonadota bacterium (assembly GCA_021815835.1). Classification (GTDB taxonomy): domain Bacteria; phylum Pseudomonadota; class Alphaproteobacteria; order Acetobacterales; family Acetobacteraceae; genus JAJZVS01. The sequence goes on along the minus strand of JAKAZN010000045.1, from coordinate 7,237 downwards.
ACCTGCATCGCGCTGGCCGGCCCCGTGACCCGCGCCATCACGCTGGAGACCGGCAGCCCCGACCGCGTCGCCAACATGCGCGCCTTCGCCGCCCGGGCGCTGAGCCTGCTCGAAGAGGCGCTAGGTTAGCCCGGTGCCCGCCGCCGACCACACGCCCTCCCCGCAAGGGGCGGGGGGGGGCCTTGTCTCCACGCCCGAGCTCACGGTCGTCATCCCCTGCTACAACGAGCGCGCCAACGTCGCCCCCATGGTCGCCCGCCTGGACGCGGCGCTGGCCGGCATCGCCTGGGAGGCCGTCTTCGTCGATGACGACAGCCCCGACGGCACCGCCGACGCCGCCCGCGCGATCGCCCGCGCCGACCCCCGGGTGCGCGCGATACGCCGCATCGGCCGCCGCGGCCTGGCCTCGGCCGTCATCGAGGGCGCGCTGTCCTCGTCGGCCGACTACGTCGCCGTGATCGACGGCGATCTTCAGCACGACGAAACCAGGCTGCCCGACCTGCTTGCCGCGCTGAAATCCGGGCAGGCCGATCTCGCCGTCGGCAGCCGCCACGTCGAAGGCGGCAGCAATGCCGGCCTCGCCAACGGCTTCCGCCACATGCTGTCCGATGGCGGCATCCGCCTGGCCCAGTTCAGCCTGCCGGTGAAGCTCACCGATCCCATGAGCGGCTATTTCATGCTGCCGCGCCCGCTGTTCGAGCATCTGGCCCCGCGCCTGACCGGCCAGGGCTTCAAGATCCTGCTCGATCTGCTGCTGTCCTCCCCCGCCCCCCTGCGCGTGCGCGAAATCCCGGTCCAATTCCATGCCCGCGAGGCCGGCGAGAGCAAGCTCGACGTCCTGGTCTTGCTGCAATTCGCCGGCCTGCTCGCCGACAAGATGCTGGGCGGAATCCTGCCCCTTCGCTTCATTTCCTTCGCGCTGGTGGGCGCGATCGGCGTCGGCGTGAACCTGGCCGCGTTGTTCGTCGGCCGCGCCGCCGGGCTGGGCTTCGGCGCCGCGCAGACGGTCGCCACCATCCTTGCCATGATCGGCAATTTCGTCCTGAACAACGCCGTCACCTATCGCGACCAGCGACTGCGCGGCCCGCGGCTGTGGCGCGGCCTGATCCTGTTCCTGGCCGTGTGCAGCGTCGGCGCGGTCGCCAATATCGGCATCGCCCGCAGCCTGTTCGCCGAGCGCCTGGGCTGGACCCTCTCCGGCCTCGCCGGCGCCGCGATCGGGGTGGTGTGGAACTACGCCGTCTCCGCGACCCTGGTCTGGCGCACCCGCTAGCCCCACCTCTCCCGCGACGCGGGAGAGGTCGGCGCGCGGCGCCGGCCGAGGGTCCCCGCCCCAGGAGCCCCCATGCCCACCACCCGCACTGAAACCGCCCGCACCGAAACCGACAGCCTCGGCACCATCGAGATCGACGCCGCCCGCTACTGGGGCCCGCAGACCGAGCGCGCCCGCCGCCTGTTCCGCATCGGCACCGAACGCTTCCCGCCCGAGCTCATCCACGCCTTCGGCCTGCAAAAACAAGCCGCCGCCGAAGCCAACCTCGCCCTCCACGAACTCCCCGAATCCATCGCCCAACCCATCATCGCCGCCGCCGCCGAGCTCGCCGCCGGCGCCTTCGACGAAGACTTCCCGCTCCCCGTCTGGCAGACCGGCTCCGGCACCCAGACCAACATGAACGCCAACGAGGTGCTCGCGAACCGCGCCAACGAAACCCTCGGCGCCCCGCGCGGCGCCCGCGCCCCCGTCCATCCCAACGATCACGTCAATCGCGGCCAGTCCTCCAACGACAGCTTCCCCACGGTGATGCACGTCGCCGCCGCGCGCGCGACCGAAGCCCTGATCCCCCGCCTCGCCCATCTGCAAGCCGCGCTGGAGGCCCGCGCCGCGGAATGGGCCGGGATCGTGAAGCTCGGCCGCACCCACATGATGGACGCGGTGCCGATGACGCTCGGCCAGGCATGCGCCGCCTGGGCCGCGCAGATCGGCCACGGGATCGAGCGGCTGCGCGCCACCCTGCCGCGCCTGCTGTCGCTCCCCCAGGGCGGCACCGCGATCGGCACCGGCCTCAACCGTCACCCCGATTTCGATCGCGTCTTCTGCGCCCGCATCGCCGCGCTGACCGGCCTCGATTTCACCCCCAATCCCAACAAGTTCGAGGGCATGGGCGCGCATGACGCGCTGGTGGAACTCTCGGGCATGCTGAACGTGATCGCGGTCTCGCTGACGAAGCTTGGCAACGATATCCGTCTGCTCGGCTCCGGCCCGCGCGGCGCGATCGGCGAGCTGATCGTGCCGGCCGACGGGCTTTCCAGCTCCATCATGCCCGGCAAGACCAACCCGACCCAGTGCGAGGCCCTGACCATGGTCTGCGCCCAGGTCATGGGCAACCACGTCGCCGTCACCATCGCCGGGGCGCAGAGCTTCCTGGAACTGAATGTCTTCAAGCCCGTCATCATCCACAACGTGCTCGGCTCGATCCGGCTGCTGGGCGACGCGGCGGAGAGCTTCGCCGACAACATGGTGGCGAAGCTGGAACCGGACCGCGAGCGCATAGCCCGGCACCTGGCCAATTCGCTGATGCTGGTGACCGCGCTCAACCCGCATATCGGCTACGACAAGGCAGTGGCGATCGGCAAACGCGCGCTGGCGAAGGACATCACCCTGCGCGCGGCGGCGGCGGAACTGGGCTTCGTCGCGCCGGAGGATTTCGACCGCTGGGTCCGCCCCGAGCGCATGACCGAGGCCGGCGACGGCTGATGCTGGAGAAACGCAGCCTGGCGCTGTCCGGCCATCGCACCAGCGTCGCACTGGAACCCGAGTTCTGGACCGCGCTTGCGGCGCTCGCCACCGCGCGCGGCCAGACTCTCGCCGCCCTGATCGCCGCGACCGACGCGGCCCGCGCGCCCGATCGCCCGCTCGCCTCGGCGCTGCGCGTGCTGGCGCTGGCGGGCGCGCGGGAAATGGTTACAGGCCCCACGGGCGCTTAACCATTCCGTAAGCCTACAGGTGCATTCTCCCCCGCGGGGCAGCGGCCAAGCCCCCGAAAGGGTCCAGGATGATGCTCCGTTCCTCCACTTCCGAAACGCGCCTTCCCGCGCCGGCGAGCGCGCTGGTGCTCTCGGACCGGTTGATCGCGCTGGCCGAGGACGCCGAGCGCGCCGGGCTGCGCGATACCGCGACCCGCCTGGTGCGGCTCGCCTGCTCCGTGTTGGACGAAAGCCGCCGCGACCGGCACTGAACCGACCTTCCGAAGGGAAGGCCAAGGGGCGCTGTTCCCTGCGCTGCCGCCTTGGCCTTCCCTTCGGATTGTTCCTACCCCCGCGTCCGCTGCCGGAACGCCAGCGCCTCCGCCACATGCACGCGCCCGACCCGCTCCGCCCCGGCCAGATCGGCGATCGTGCGCGCGACCCGCAGCACCCGGATATAGCCGCGCGGCGACAGGCGCATCCGCTCCATCGCCTGGCCGGCCAGCGCCTCGGCCTCCGGCGCCAGGGCGACATCCCGCCCCTCGGCTTCGGCGTTCACCGCCGGCCCCTCGGCGCCGTAGCGCGCGCGCTGGGCGTCGCGGGCGCGTGCCACGCGCGCGGCGACGGCGGCGCTGCTCTCGCCCGGCGGCGCGCGCGCCAGCTCGGCCGCGCTCGCCGGCTGCACATCGACCGTCAGATCGATCCGATCCAGCACCGGGCCGCTGATCCGCCCGGCATATTCCTCCCCGCAGCGCGGCGCGCGCCCGCATTCGCGCCCCGCGCCACCCAGATGCCCGCAGCGGCATGGGTTCATCGCCGCGACCAGCTGGAACCGCGCCGGATAGGTCACATGCGCCGCCGCGCGTGCCACCGTGGTGCGCCCCTGCTCCATCGGCTGGCGCAGCGCCTCCAGCGCCGGCCGAGGGAATTCCGGCAGTTCGTCCAGGAACAGCACGCCGCGATGCGCGAGCGAGATTTCCCCCGGCCGCGCCCGCTGCCCGCCGCCGGACAACGCCGCCTGGGACGCGGAATGATGCGGCTCGCGGAACGGCGGGCGCATCAGCAGCCGCCCATCCGCCAGCAGCCCCGCCACCGAATGGACCATGCTGACTTCCAGCGCCTGCTCGGGCGTCAGATCCGGCAGCAGCCCCGGCAGCCGCGCGGCCAGCATGGATTTGCCCGCGCCGGGCGGGCCGACCAACAGCAGGTTGTGCCCGCCGGCCGCGGCGATCTCCACCGCGCGCCGCGCGGTCTCCAGCCCCTTCACGTCGGCCAGATCCGGGCCGCGCGGCGCCTCGGCCAGGCCCGCCGGCTCGGGTGGCGTCAGCACCTGGCTGCCGCGGAAATGGTTCACCACGCCCAGCAGGTCGCGCGCCGCCAGCACCTCGATCCGGCCGGCCCAGGCCGCCTCGCCCCCTTGCGCGGCGGGGCAGATCAGGCCGAGTTCCAGCAGCGACGCCCCGATCGCGGCGGGCAGCACCCCGGCCACCTTGTGCAACGTGCCGTCCAGGTGCAGCTCGCCCAGCGCGGCGTAGCCGTCGATCTCCTCGCGCGGCAGCACGTCCATCGCGGCGAGCACGCCGAGCGCGATCGGCAGGTCGAAATGGCTGCCCTCCTTGGCCAGATCGGCGGGCGCCAGGTTCACCAGCACCCGGCGCGGGGGCATCGAGAGGCCCATGGCCGCCAGTGCCGCGCGCACCCGTTCGCGCGCCTCCCCCACCGCCTTGTCGGGCAGGCCGACCACCAGGAATCCGGGCGAGCCGGCGGAGATCTGCACCTGGACCTCCACCGGTACCGCCTCGATCCCGGCGAAGGCGAAGGTGCGGATGCGCGCGATGGCGGCGGTGCGGGTCAGGGCGTTCACGCTGGTCCTCCCGGGGCGGGTGGGGGAGGCTTGCACGGGAATGGTGAACGGGAGGGTAACGGGGCTTCTCCCGACGGAGCCGGCTACTCGCCCCGCCGGCGTAGGGCGAACCCCGCGAAGGCCCCCAGCCCCATGTTGATCCCGATCCCCGCCACCGCCAGCAGCACCAGGGCCGCGAACATGCGCGGGATTTCCAGCCGGTATCCCGCCTCCAGGATGCGATACGCCAGCCCCGAGGCGAACCCGCCCGATCCCGCCACGAACTCCGCCACCACCGCGCCCACCAGCGCCAGACCCCCGGAGATCCGCAGCCCCGACAGGAAATACGGCACCGCGGCCGGAATCCGCAGCAGAAGCAAGGTCCGCCCACGCCCCGCGCCATGCAGCCGGAACAGGTCCAGCAGTTCGGGCGGCACCGCCTCCAGCCCCGTCACCGTATTGGCGAACACCGGGAAGAACGCGACGATCGTCGCGCACACCACCAGCGAAATGAACGGATTGCCCACCAGCACGATGATCAGCGGCGCGATGGCAACGATCGGCGTCACTTGCAGCACCACCGCCCAGGGCTGGATCGCCGCCCGCGCGATGCGGCTCAGCGCCATCAGCAGCGCCATCGCCACGCCCAGCAGCGCGGCGGCGAGCAGTGCCGCGAAGGTTACGGCCAGGGTGGAGACCAGCGATCCCAGCAGCAGGCGCGGCGCGGCGAAGAACGCGCCCAGGATCGCGACCGGCCCCGGCAGCAGGTAGTCGGGCACCTGGAAGGCCCAGACCAGCCCCTGCCAGGCGGCCAGCACGACCACCCCCAGCGCCACCGGCGCCGCCCGGTCCAGGCGCACTTGCGTCATCCCGCCGTCTCCCCGGCGTCGCGCAGCACCTCCGTCATCGCGCCGGAGACGGTGGCGACCAGCGTGGCATAAGCGGGATCGAGCCGGCGCGCCGGCCCCTCGGGCAGGTCGGCGGTAATCTCGCGCGCGATCCGCCCCGGCCGCGGCGTCATCAGCACGATCCGGCGGGCGAGGAAGCAGGCCTCATAGACCGAGTGGGTCACGAACACGATCGTACACCCCGCCTCCCGCCACAGCGCGCGCAAATCCTCCTGCAAGCGGTGGCGGGTGAATTCGTCCAGCGCGGCGAAGGGTTCGTCCATCAGCAGCAGGCGCGGGCGGGTCACCAGCGCGCGGGCGATGGACACGCGCATCCGCATCCCGCCGGACAGCTGGCGCGGGCGTGCGTTCGCGAAGCCTGCCAGCCCGACCCGGGCGAGCGCCGCGTCCACAAGGGCGGCGGCGTCCGCCGGCGCGGGATCGTGCAGCCGGAACGGCAGCCCGACATTGGCCGCGGCCGACGCCCAGGGCAGCAACGTCGGGTCCTGGAACACAAACCCGATCTCCCCCGGCGCCGGCGGACGCCCCCCGGCCCAGGCGAGCGCCCCGGAATCGGGCGGATCCAGTCCCGCGATCAGCCGCAACAGGGTCGATTTGCCGCAGCCCGAGGGGCCGAGCAGCGCCACGAAATCCCCCGAAGCGAGATCGAGCGAAATTCCCGCGAGCGCTTCGACACCCCCCGGAAATCGCCGCCCGATCCGATCGAGGCGCAACATCCTACCGCGTAACCCGGCGCCGGCGGCGGCTCGCGGCGGGGGGGATCAGGGCGTGCCGGGATCGGTGGACATCAGCGCGGCCTTGCCGGGCTTGTCCTTCCACTCATCGGCATCCGCCGGCGGCTCGCCCTTGCGGGTGATGTTGGGCCAGAGGGCGGCGTAGGTGCGGTTCGGCTCGACCCAGGCGGTGGCCTTGTCGTCGCTGTCGGGCACGATCGCCTCGGCCGGGCATTCCGGCTCGCAGACGCCGCAATCGATGCATTCGTCGGGATGGATCACCAGCATGTTCTCGCCGACATAGAAGCAATCGACCGGACAGACCTCGATGCAGTCCATGTACTTGCACTTGATGCAGTTTTCGGTGACCACGTAGGTCATGGCGATCCCTCGGTGAAGCAGTCCGGCGGCGGCGATATGACGGCGTTTGGCGCGGTGCGCAAGGCCGGGACGAGCGCGGACGGCAATTCCTGACCTGCGCGCGGCGCGGGACGGGATGGACAGCCGCCCAGGATCCCCTTCTATCCTGTCGCGGCGTTCCGCAGTTCGAGCCACCGCATGCCCCGTTCGCCATGAAGCAGCGCGCCGACCAGCTTGCCGTCGCCAGCGGCCTCGCCGAGACCCGCGCCCGCGCCCAGGCGCTCATCCTGGCCGGGAAGGTGTTCAGCGGCACGGCGCGCATCGACAAGGCGGGCACGATGCTGGCCGCGGACACGAAGCTCACCCTCGCCGCCCCAGACCATCCCTGGGTTTCGCGCGGCGGGCTGAAGCTCGCGCACGCGCTGGAGCATTTCGCGCTGACGCCGGAA
>JAKAZN010000044.1 GCA_021815835.1 Pseudomonadota bacterium | reverse complement strand
CCTGGCCGGGCGGGCGGTGCTGGGGGCGCTGGAAGGCTGACCGGCGCTTGGCGCCTATCCGTGACCGATCGCCGCCTGCCCGCTTCGGTCGACCCGATCCTCCCCATGCGTGCGCACCACCGCCGCCAGCAGGCGCAGCGCGTCCGGCCCGCCACGATCGGCGAGGTGGCCGGCTTCCATCTCGGCGGCCAGGGTTTCCGCCTGCCCGGCGATCGCCTCGGCGGCATGGCCGAGTGCCGCGCGGGTGACGGCAAGTTGCAGGGAATCGGGCAGCGCGTGCCAGTCGGTGTCCATGGGGCGAGGTCCACAAGGGCCGTTCTGGCGAGGCAGGATGGCGCCGCGGACGCCGAGGAACACGCGGTCGCGCGCAGTGTCCCCGCGACGGGTTAAGCGAAGGTTACCCGCACCTCCGGCAGCGGCGGGAACGCGACCGTGATCGCTCCCGGCGCGTCCAGCCAGATCGGCGGCGTGACGCTGCCCAGCAGCACCACCTGCCCCGCGCGCAAGCCGCCGAACGCGGCGGCGACCGGGGAAGCGGCGAGCCAGGCCAGCCCGTTGAACGGATGGCCCAGCAGATCCGCCGCCACGCCCTGATCGCGCACCGCGCCATCGACCGAAATCCGTCCGACCAGGCGCGGAATATCCAGGCCCCTCCAGGCTCCGTCCCAGCCCGGCCCGGCCGGCGGCGCCAGCACCGCGGCGGCGTGGAACACCTGATCGGCAATCAGGCTCGGCGTGCCGAAGGCCGCGAGGTCGGGGTAGCGGTTCTCCACCACCTCGATCGCGGCGAAGAACGCGCCCACCGCGTCCGCCGCGCGGGCGGCGTCACAGGGGCCGGCCGGGAGGTCGCGCGCCAGCCGCACCGCGACCTCGCATTCCACGCCGGGGCGGTGGAAATCGGCGAAGCGCAACGTCGCACCGGTGGCGTGGACCCCCGATCCGGGCATGAACCCGGCGGCGGGACCCGACAGGCCGAGATACTCCTGCATCCGTTTTGCCGTGGCACCGATCTTGAAACCCGCCGGCGGGTCGGCGCCCATCGCGCGGGCCAGCGCGCGCTGCACGCCAGCGCCTTCCTCCTCGGTGCGCGGGGCCAGCGCGGCCGGCAGCACCGTCAGCACGCCGCCCGCGCGCCGCCCCGCGAGCAAGGCCAGCGCGCCCGGCTCGGGATCGAATCCGCTCATCCGCGCCTCGTGATTTCATAGAGCGCGACCGCGGCGGCCGCGGAGACGTTCAGGCTTTCCATCCCGCCATGATTCCCATCGGGCATCGCCAGCGAGACCAGCAGATCGCAGGTCTCGCGCGTGAGCCGCCGCAGCCCCTCGCCCTCCGCGCCCAGCACCAGCACGAGCTTGCGCCCGGCGAGCGCCGGCCCGTCGAGCGGGACCGGTCCGGCGGCATCCAGCCCTACCACCCACCGATCGGCCGCCTTCAGCGCGACCAGGGTGCGGGCGATGTTGACCGCGCGCAGCAGCGGCACGGTCTCCAGCGCGCCCGAGGCGGCCTTGGCGAGCGAGCCCGTTTCCTCCGGCGCGTTGCGGTCCTGGGCGATCACGCCGGCGACGCCGAACGCGGCGGCGGAACGCAGGATCGCGCCGACATTGCGCGGATCCGATACCTGATCGAGCACCAGCACCGGGCCGGGCCGGTCAAGCATCTGCGCGAGCGGCGGCGGGGCCAGCGGATCGGCGAGCAGGGCAACGCCCTGATGCACCGCGTCGCGCCCCAGCAGGTGATCGAGCCGGGCGCGCTCGGTGCGTTCCGGGGCGAGCGGCCAGGGCAGCTTGAGGCGCGCGGCGAGGCCCGCCTCCGCCTCCTCGGTGGCGAGCAGGCGGCGCAGGCGGCGCGCGGGGTTGGCGAGCGCGGCGGCCACCGCGTGGTGGCCATAGAGCCAGACCGCGCCGGAGGGCGTGGCCGGCGGACGCGGGGCGGGCGGATGCGGGCGATCGTGGCGGGCGGGCGCTGGGTGCGAAGGCGTGGGGCGCGGCCGGTCGTCGCGGGGCCGATCGTCGCGGGGCCGATCGTCATGGGGCCGATTGCCCCGGACAGGCTCGCCGCGTGGGCGGTCGGCGAATCGCCGATCGGACTCGGATCGTCCGAGGCGGTTGCGGGGATCGGCGCCCGGGGGCACGAACCGGCGCTCGCCCCGGTCGGGATCGGCGGGCCGCGCCGGATCGAATCGCGCGCCCCTGCGCGCGGCGTCATTTTCGCCGGACGCGTCCCGGGCCGGGCGGGAACCCCGCTCCCCGCCACCTGGGACGCGGGCGCCACCTGGGACGCGGGCGGTGGTGCCGGGGCCGGCCGGGTCGCGGTACGGGCCGCGCCCGCCCGACGGACGGCCGGAGCCGCCATGCGATCTGTGCGGAGGTTTCATCGATCCCCCTATAGCGGCGGGCGTTTCCGCTGCCCAGACGGCGGGGCCGGCGCCGGGCGGCCTATGCTGGCGGCCTAGCCCTGGGGCCGGCCGGCGCGATGCACGCCGCGCGGATCCGCGGCCGGGTTGCCCGCCGGCGCGCCGAGCGCGCCCTGCCCGCGTTCGCGCCAGGCCTGCAACGCCCAGGTGACGGTGGGGAAGGCGATCTCGGCCCAGGGGATGGCGTCCCAGTCGAACAGCCCGACCTCCAGGGTCTCGTCGCCGGCGCCGAAACGCGGCGCGGCGGGATCGGCGAAGCGGGCGCGGAACATCATCTGCACCTGGCCGATGCGGCTGATGCTGAACACGCCCAGCAGGCCCTCGATCACGATGTCGGCTTCGGCTTCCTCGCGCGCCTCGCGGATCGCGCCTTCTTCCACGGTCTCACCGAGCTCCATGTAGCCGGCGGGCAGGGTCCAGAAGCCGCGCCGGGGTTCGATCGCGCGCCGGCAGAGCAGGACGGCGCCGTTTGAAACCACGACGGAGCCGACCACGATCTTCGGGTTCTCGTAGGCGATATGGCCGCAATCGGGGCAGACCAGCCGCTCGCGGTTATCGCCGTCGGGGATGGCGCGGACGAAATCGGGCATGGGCGCAGGGTGGCGCGTTCGGCGCGGCGGATCAACCGCCCGACGAAAGCGCGCGTGGGGTGCGGGGTCGCTGCCGGTCCCCCATCATAGCCGGCCGTGCGCCGGCCATGACGGAAGGGGGCGACCCGGGCGGTGCCTCATTCGTTCCGCCGGTCGCTGTTACTCCGCCGCCAGCGCGACCGGCGCCGGCCCGGCCAGCGCCGCCAGCAGCACCTCCCGTTCCCGCGCCGCCTTGGCCCGGTTCGCGTCCTTCACCGGCCCGAAGCCGCGGATCGTGTCGGGCAGTCCCGCGAGCGCGATCGCCGCCTCCAGCCCGGCGGGCCCGAGGCGCGCGCAGATCGCGCGGATATCGGTTTCGTACTGCGCGATCAGAGCGCGCTCCGCGCGGCGCTCCGCCTGCCCGCCGAACGGATCGAACGCGGTGCCGCGCAGCCGCTTGCCGTGTCGCAGCAGGCGGAACAACGGCAGCGCGATCCACCCCGGTATGGCGATCTTGCGGCGCCGTCCCGTGGCCGGATCGACCCCGGTGATCAGCGGCGGCGCCAGATGGAAGACGGGGCTCGGGCCATAGCGCGTCTCGGCGTGCCGGCGCGCGACCTCGTATTCGTCCTTGTAGGCCATCAGGCGGAACATCCCCTCCGCGACGGCGCGGGCGAAGCGGCCGGGCGCGCCGGCGGCCGCGGTTTCGGCGGCGATGGCGGTCTCGGCCAGGGCACGGTAGCGGGTGGCCCAGGATTCGTTCTGATAGCCCACCAACCTCGCGGCGCGATCCGCGATCAGCGCATCCAGCGCCTCCGGCGGCGCCTCGGCGGGCGCGGTCAGGATCTCATCGGCGAGCGTCGGATCGGCAGCCAGGATGCGGCCCCAGAGAAAGGCACGCTTGTTCACCGCGACGGCGGCCCCATTGATCTCGATCGCGCGCAGGATCGACCCTTCGCCCACCGGGATCAGCCCGCGCTGCCAGGCGAGGCCGAGCAGCATCGTGTTCATCGCCTGGGCATTGCCGAACAAGGTCTCCGCCAGCCGCACCGCGTGCAGCCAGGTGCCGGCGCCGTCGGGTGTCGCGCGCGCGATGGTGCGCCGGTGCAGGCCCGCATCGATCACGAGGCGCGGATCGGCCTTGAACGCCGCCGTCATCGCAAGATCGAGATTGCCGATCACCGCGCACCCCGGCGCGCAGCGTTCCAGCACCCCGGGCCCGGCGCCGACCGCGAGATCGGCCGCCAGCATCACGTTCGCCTCCCCCAACGGGATGCGCACGACATCCAGCGCCGCGTCCGTGCCGATCTGCACATGCGCGACGACGGCGCCGTTCTTCTGCGCCAGCCCGGTGAAATCGAGCGTGCGCACCGCATGGCCTTCCAGGTGCGCCGCCATCGCCAGCACCGCGCCCGAGGTGACGATGCCGCCGCCGCCGATCCCGGCGAACAGGCCACGCCAGGGCATGGCATCGGGCAGCACGGGCACGGGCAGGGACGCGGCCAGCGTCGCCTCGCGCGCCGCCCAGCGCGAATCGGCCTCCGGCGCGCGTGGGGCGCCGGCGACCGTGACGAAGCTGGGGCAGAAACCTTTCAGGCAGGACAGATCGACATTGCACGCGGTCGGGTTGATCCGGCGCTTGCGCCCGAGCACGGTTTCGATCGGCTCGATCGCGATGCAGCCCGATTGCGTGGAACAATCGCCGCAATTCTCGCAAATTTCGGGATTGATGGCGACGGAACGAGCCGCCTCGGGTAGCTTGCCGCGCTTGCGGCGGCGGCGCTTCTCGGTGGCGCAGACCTGATCGTAGATCAGCACGGACACGCCGTCCGTTTCGCGCAGGTCGCGCTGCACGGCGTCAAGCTCGCCGCGCGTGTGGCGGGTGGCGCCCGGTGGCAGGAGCGAAGCGGGCGGCAGCCGCGCGGCCTCGTCGGCCACCACGGCGATGCGCCGCACGCCCTCGGCGCGCACCTGCGCGGCGATGTCGGCGGTGGTGAAGCCGCCCTCCGCGGGCTGGCCGCCGGTCATCGCCACCGCGTCGTTGACCAGGATCTTGTAGGTCATGCGGGCTTTCGCCGCGATCGCCTGGCGGATCGCGAGGATGCCCGAATGGGTGTAGGTCCCGTCGCCGATATTGGCGAACAGGTGCGCGATGTCGGTGAACGGCGCGAGGCCGACCCAGGTGACGCCCTCGCCGCCCATGTGGGTAAAGGTGCGGGTCTCCGGCCCGCGATCCTGCGCCATGAAATGACAGCCGATGCCGGCCGTCGCGATGCTGCCCTCCGGCAGCACGGTGGAGGTCGCGTGCGGGCAGCCGGCGCAGAAGGCCGGGATGCGCCGCAACAGCCCGGCCGGACGCTCGGGGTGCGGCACCGCCGGCGGTTCGGCCACGTTCAGGCCGTAGGCGGAAACGAAGCGCGCAAGCGCGCCACCCACGGATTCGGGGGAAACCTCCAGCAGCGCCGACAACAACGGCGCGCCGGCGGCGTCCGTCTTGCCCGCCACGTCGGGCCGCAAAGCGGCGGGCAGGTGATAGAGCGCGTCGCGGATCTGGGTTTCGACGAAGCCGCGCTTCTCCTCGATGACGAAGATCGCGCGCTTGCCACGGGCGAAATCGCGCAGCCCCTCGGCCTGCAACGGCCAGGAAACGCCGATCTTGTAGAGCGCCAGTTGCGGATGTCCGGCCAATCCCAGCCGGCGCAGCGCGTGCATGGTGTCCATGTGCGCGCGCCCGACGGTGACCAGCCCGATCGGCGCATCCGGCGCGCCGAACACCAGGCGATCGAGCGGATTGGCGCCGAGCCAGGCGGCGACCGCGGGCAGGCGCTCCTCCATCACCCGCCGTTCCAGCTCATACCGATCGGCGGGGAAGCTCAGGCCCGGATCGTAGCCGATCGGGTGGGACGGCAGGGCGTGATCGGGCGTGACGAAACGATGCGCGGACGGCACGATCACGCTCGCCGCCTGCTCGGCGGTCTCGGCGGTGGTCTTGAGCGCCACCCACAGCCCGGCGTAGCGCGACAACGCGATCCCGGCCCGGCCGAAATCCAGGATGTCCTGCACCGAGGCCGGGTTCAGGATGGGCATCATCACGCCCTCGAACACATGCTCGGTCTGATGCGGGTAGGTGGAGGATTGCGCGCCGTGATCGTCCCCGGCGACCGCCAGCACGCCGCCCATGCGGTGCGTGCCCAGCATGTTGGCGCAGCGGAACGCATCGCCGGAGCGATCGACGCCCGGCCCCTTGCCGTACCACATGCCGAACACGCCGGGGACGCGCGCGCCGGGGAAGGCGTCGATCTGCTGCGTGCCCCACAGCATCGTCGCGGCCATGTCCTCGTTGAGGCCCGGCTGAAAACGGATATCGAGCGCGGACAGCAGTTTCTGGCGGCGCCAGAGCTCGAGATCCAACCCGCCGAGCGGCGAGCCGCGATAGCCCGACACGAGCCCGCCGGTGGCGTGCCCCGCTGCGCGATCGGCGCGCGCCTGTTCCAGCAACACGCGCACCAATGCCTGCACGCCCGAGAGCAGGACCGGGCGGTCATGGATCAGATAGCGGCTTTCCAGGGTCTGCGGTTCCGGCGCGAGCCCGATATCCATGGATCGTCCCTCCGGCGGCCGGGGCGCGGCCGCTATGTGCTGGTCGCAAGATGGGGTGGTTTGCGCCCGCCTGCCAAGCGGTCCGCGCGCGGGCGGCGCATTTCGCCAGATTCGGGCCGATGCTGCGGCGCACATCGCCGCGCTTCGATCGCGCGCGGGCGGCCCGGCAACAGAAACTTTCACGCCGGGAAAAGCGGGCGCCCTGCTTACCGCGCCCGGCTCAGCGCATCCGGGGCGCCGGCGGGAACGCCACGACGACGGCAAGGCCCGGCGCGGCGTCCGCGACGGTCAATCCCGCGTCATGCAATTCCGCCACCGCCGCCACCAAGGTCAGGCCGAGCCCGCTGCCCGGTGTCGAGCGGCTGCGCTCGGTCCGATAGAAGCGCTCCAGGATCCGCCCCCGCTCCGCCGCCGCCACGCCCGGCCCGTCATCGGCGAGGCGCAGCACCGCGCGCCCATGTTCCAGGCCGAGACCGAGGCGAATGGTCGTTCCCGCCGGCGTATGGCGCAGCGCGTTGTCCAGCAGGTTGGCGAGCATCTGGGTGAGCAACGGCGCGTCGCCCTCGATGCGCAGGCCGGGCGCGATGGCGACGACGAAACGATGGTCCGCCGCCTCGATCGAGGGCGCGTAGGTCTCCGCCACCGACGCCGTCAGCGCCGAAAGATCGACCTCGCGGAACGCCGCGCGCCGGGAGCCGCCCTCCACCTGGGCGATGCGCAGCAGGGCGGCGAAACTCGCGAGGATCGACTCGGTCTCCGCCACCGCCGCATCGACCGCCTCGCGATACGCGGCCAGGGTCGTCGCATGGGTCCGCGCGGTGTCGAGCTGCTGCATCAGCCGCGCCATCGGCGTGCGCAGGTCATGCGCGACATCCGCCGATACCTGACGCAGGCTCTCCATCAGCGCGCCGATCCGGTCGAGCATCCGGTTCAGGGTGCCCGCCAGCCGATCGAGATCGTCGCCGGTGCCCCGTTCGGGAATGCGCCGGGAGAGATCGCCGGCGATGATCGCCTCCGCGGTGCGCCCGATCGTATCGACCCGGTGCAGGAAGGCGCGGCTCAGCAGGATCCCGCCGCCGCCGCCCAGCAGCACCACGAGACCGAGCGCCCAGGCGAAGGCGGCGAGGATCGCATCCTGCACCTCCGAAATCCGGCCGAGATCATCGCCCACCGCGAGCCACGATCCGGCGTCGAGCGGCGTCATCAGCACGAGCAGCCGTTCCGGGTTCTCGCCGCGCTGCTCGGTTTCCCGTTCGGCCTGCCCGGTCGGGCGGGCCAGGATGGTCCAGCCGGCCCGCGGCGGCAGGCGCGGGAGTTCGCCGGCGATGCGCGAGCCGTCCGCGGCTTGCACGCGATAATCGAGCGCCCCGGCGCCGCGCCCGTCCCGGCGCACCGCGCGCGCGAGCGCGGCGGGGCCGGCGGTTCGCCGCTCCGCGCGCAGGGACTCCGTCTCGGCGAGGATCCGCGCGCGCATCTGATGGCTGAGCGCGTCGCGCGCGATCCAGAAGACGACGCCACCGAGCAGCACGGTGGAGGCGGCGAACAGGGCCACGTAGAGCGCGGCGAAACGGAGGCTCGTCGTGCGCCAAAGACGTGGGAGCCGCGCCGCCGGGCCGGTCATCCCGGCGCGTCCGGCGCGCGGATCATGTAGCCCGCCCCGCGCAGCGTGTGGATCAGTTCGGGATCGCCGCCACGATCGAGCTTGGCGCGCAGCCGGCTGATATGGGTCTCGACGATATTGGTCGTGGGATCGAAATGGAAATCCCACACCTGCTCCAACAGCATGGTGCGGGTGACCACCGCGCCGGCATGGCGCATCAGCACTTCGAGAATCTGGAATTCCCGCGGCTGCAGCGCGATCGGCGTCTCGCCCCGGGTCACGCCGCGCCGGCGCGGATCGAGCACGAGATCGGCCACGCGGAATACCTCCGGCGCGGCGGCGAGCGGCGGGCGGCGGGTGAGCGCGTGCAGCCGCGCGAGCAGCTCGGCGAAGGCGAAGGGCTTGACCAGATAATCGTCCCCGCCGGCATCGAGCCCGGCAACCCGGTCGTCGATGCCGCCGAGCGCGGTCAGGAACAGGACCGGCGTGGCGACCCCGGCGGCGCGCAAGGTGCGCACGAGGCCCAGCCCGTCGAGGCCGGGCAGCATCCGATCG
>JAKAZN010000043.1 GCA_021815835.1 Pseudomonadota bacterium | reverse complement strand
ACTGTTAGTATGTCTGACGTCGATCTGTCAACAGAAATAACATATGGCGCCGGAAATTCTTGCTTGGCGTTAGTCCATCTGACATGATGCGGCATGACCCCATCCCCCGAGATCGGCCGGCGCATCCGCGAAACCCGCCGCGAGCGCGGCCTGACCCAGGACGCGCTGGCCGCGCGGACCGGGGTTTCGCGCAGCGCCGTGGCGCAGTGGGAGACCGGGCGGGCCGGCCAGGTCACCGCGCATCTGGCGGCGATCGCGGCGGCGCTGGAGGTGGGGGTCGAGTACCTGGTCCACGGCGCCGCGAGCCGCGCCCCGGCGTTGGCGGCGAGCGGCGACGAACTGGCTCTGTTGCGCCTCTACCGGGCGTGCGCGGCCGAGGATCGCCAATTTCTGCTGCGCACGGCGCGGCGCATGGCGCGGTTGGCGGGCGAGCCGCTCTCGGGTTGACCGGTTCGGACCGCGTCTGCCCGCGTTGGGAGCCGTTTTCGCTCAAACAAGCGGCAGGTGGCGCGGCGGGGCGGGGGAGGGGGCGCGGGTGCTCGGGGATGCGAAAATGATGTCCGAAATGCGCCGAAAGTAACCATTTGTTCGTCATACGGTCGTAGTCTGGTGCGCTCGGGAGTCGCCTCCGGCGGCACTCCCGCACCTATCGGAGCGGCCTGCCATGCGGCGATCTCTCTCCGGCGCATCCGTCCATTCCGCCGCGGCGTGGCGCGCCTTTCGCGCCCGCGACCGCGGCGCGCGCGCCACAGATGAAAAAAAGTCGCGCGACTCCGGTTCGATCCGCTACGCTTGCGCCCATCTTGCATAAGGGGGCGAGGACCTTTTCTTCTCTCAACTCGGAGCGGCCCATGCACGCGCTCGATGACATCTTCTCCACCTACACGCGCAACTTTGAGGCGCATCGGGAGGCGGATTACTCGCTTGCCGAGTATCTGGAGGCCTGTCGCGACAACCCGATGATGTACGCGACCGCCACCGAGCGGCTGCTCGCCGCGATCGGCGAGCCGGAGATGGTCGATACCTCCAAGGATGCGCGGCTCGGGCGCATCTTCATGAACCGCACCATCCGCGTCTATCCCGCCTTCAGCGAATTCTACGGCATGGAGGAGACGATCGAGCGGATCGTCGGGTTCCTGCGCCATGCCGCGCAGGGCCTCGAGGAGCGCAAGCAGATCATGTATCTGCTGGGCCCGGTTGGCGGCGGCAAATCGTCGCTCGCCGAACGGGTGAAGGCGCTGATGGAGGTCCATCCCGTCTATGTGCTGAAGGCGGGCGATGCGCTGAGCCCGGTATTCGAGAGCCCGCTCGGCCTGTTCGATCCCGAGCGGATGGGTCCGTTGCTGGAGGAGAAGTATGGGATTCCGCGCCGGCGCCTGAACGGGCTGATGTCGCCCTGGTGCCTCAAGCGGCTGGATGAGTTCAACGGCGACATCACCCGGTTCCGGGTCGCGAAGCTGCTGCCGTCCCGGTTGCGTCAGATCGCGATCGCCAAGACCGAGCCGGGCGACGAGAACAACCAGGATATCTCCTCGCTGGTGGGCAAGGTCGATATTCGCAAGCTGGAGCTGCACGCGCAGAACGATCCCGACGCCTACAGCTATTCGGGCGGGCTGAACCGCGCCAACCAGGGCGTGCTCGAGTTCGTCGAGATGTTCAAGGCGCCGATCAAGATGCTGCACCCGCTGCTGACGGCGACGCAGGAGGGAAACTATATCGGCACCGAGAATATCGGCGCGATCCCGTTCTCCGGCATCATCCTGGCGCATTCGAACGAGGCGGAGTGGCAAACCTTCAAGAACAACCGCAACAACGAAGCCTTCATCGACCGAATCTACGTGATCAAGGTGCCGTACTGCCTGCGGGTGACGGAAGAACAGAAAATCTACGACAAGCTGGTGGTCAGCTCCGAGCTGTCGCGCGCCCCTTGCGCGCCGGCCACGTTGGAGATGCTGGCCCGGTTCTCGGTGCTGAGCCGGCTGCGCCGGCATGAGAATTCCACCCTGTATGCGAAGATGCGCGTCTATGACGGAGAATCGCTGAAGGAGACTGATCCCCGTGCGCGGTCCTTGCAGGAATACAAGGATTCCGCCGGCGTCGAGGAAGGAATGGACGGCGCGTCCACCCGCTTTGCCTTCAAGGTGCTGGCCGCGACCTTCAATCACGACACGACCGAGATCGCCGCCGATCCGGTGCATCTGATGTATGTGCTGGAGCAGTCCATCCGCCGCGACCAACTGCCGGCCGAGACCGAAAAGCGCTACCTGGAATTCATCAAGGGCGAACTGGCGCCGCGCTACGCCGAGTTCATCGGCAACGAGATCCAGAAAGCCTACCTGGAATCCTACCACGATTACGGCCAGAACCTGTTCGACCGCTACGTCTCCTATGCCGATGCCTGGATCGAGGACGTGGATTACAAGGATCCCGACACCGGCCAGATGCTCAACCGCGAGCTGTTGAACCAGGAACTGACGAAGATCGAGAAGCCGGCCGGGATCGCCAACCCGAAGGATTTCCGCAACGAGGTGGTGAAGTTCTCCCTCCGGGCGCGGGCCAACAACAACGGCAAGAACCCGTCCTGGACCAGCTACGAGAAGATCCGCGAAGTGATCGAGCGGCGGATGTTCTCCCAGGTCGAGGAGCTGCTGCCGGTCATCAGCTTCGGCTCCAAGAAGGATGGCGAGTCCGAGAAGAAGCACGCCGAGTTCGTGAGCCGCATGGCCGAACGCGGCTACACGGATCGCCAGGTTCGCCGGCTGGTGGAATGGTACATGCGCGTCAAGCAGGCTGGGTAGCGCGACAGGAACGGACACGCCGATGCATATCGTCGATCGTCGTCTCAACCCTGGCGGCAAGAGCCTCGCCAACCGGCAGCGCTTCATGCGCCGTGCCAAGGCGCAGATCCGCAAGGCCGTGCATGAAACCGCCGCCAGCCGCGGGCTGAAGGATGCCGATAGCGGCGGCGAAGTCTCGCTGCCTGCCCGGGGGGTGCATGAGCCGGGATTCCACCGCGACCGCCAGGGCGGCATCCGCGATCACGTGCTGCCCGGGAACAAGGAGTATGTCGCCGGCGATACCATCCCCCGCCCGCCGAGCGGCGGCGGCAGCGGCTCCGAAGGCAGCCCGGATGGCGAGGGGGAGGACGATTTCCGCTTCGCCCTCTCCCGCGACGAATTCGTGGAGCTGTTCCTGGAAGACCTCGAACTGCCCGATCTGGCGAAGCGGCGGGTGGTGGATACCGAAAGCCTGAGCTGGGAACGCGCCGGCTATTCGGTGAACGGCTCGCCCGCCAATCTTGCCCTGTTGCGCACGGTCCGCAACGGGCTGTCGCGGCGCATCGCGCTGCGCCGGCCGAAACCCGACGAGATCGCCGCGCTGCGCGACGAGATCGCCGACCTGACCACGGACGACCCGCGCCGCGTGGCGCTGGAAGCCGAGCTTGAACGCAAGCTGCGCCGGCTCAGCCTGATCCCGTATATCGACCCGCTGGACGTGCGCTACAAGCGCTTCGAGCCGCACCCGAAGCCGGTTGCCCAGGCGGTGATGTTCTGCCTGATGGATGTGTCCGGCTCGATGACCGAGCACATGAAGGACCTGGCCAAGCGGTTCTACGTGCTGCTCTATATCTTCCTGCGCCGGAAGTACAAGCACGTGGAGGTGGTGTTCATCCGCCACACCCACCAGGCCGCGGAAGTGGACGAGGAGACATTCTTCAACTCCCCCGAAACCGGCGGCACGGTCGTCTCCACCGCGCTCGAGGAGATGCGCCGGGTGGTGGCGGAACGCTTCAGCCCGGATTCGTGGAACATCTATGCGGCTCAGGCCTCGGACGGCGACAACACGGCCTCCGACAATGACCGCACCGCGCAGTTGCTGACCCACGCCATCCTGCCGGTGTGCCAGTACTACGCCTATCTGGAGGTCGGACGGGAATCGGAACATTTCCCGCCGGGCTTCATCCGCCGCGACAGCGATCTGTGGCAGACCTATGCCGAGATCGTGCGCGCCGGCGCGCCGCTCGCGATGCGCAAGGTCAACCACCGGCGCGATATCTATCCCGTGTTCCGCGAGCTGTTCGCCCGCAAGCAGGTCACCGCCGGAGCCGATTCCGCATGAGCCAAGCCGTCATCCGCCCCCTGTTCGAAGGCGCCGACTGGGAATTCTCCACCATTCAGCGCGCGCACGACGCGATCCAGCAGATCGCGGTCGAGGAGCTTGGTCTCGATGTCTATCCCAACCAGATCGAGGTGATCGGCACCGAGCAGATGCTGGATGCCTATTCCTCGATCGGCATGCCGCTGTTCTACAAGCATTGGTCCTTCGGTAAGCATTTCGCCCGCAACGAGGCGATGTACCAGGCGGGTATGCAGGGCCTAGCCTACGAGATCGTCATCAATTCCAACCCCTGCATCTCCTACATCATGGAGGAGAACACCGCCACGATGCAGGCGCTGGTGATCGCCCACGCCGCCTTCGGGCACAACCATTTCTTCAAAAACAACTACCTGTTCCGCCAGTGGACAGACGCCAACGGCATCCTGGATTACCTGGAATTCGCCAAGGGCTACATCGCGTCCTGCGAGGAAAGGCATGGGGAGGCGGCGGTCGAACGCCTGCTGGATGCCGCGCACGCGCTGATGAGCCACGGCGTGCATCGCTATCCAAGGCCGCGCCCCACCGATCTCGGCGCCGAGGAGCGTCGCGAACGCGAACGGCGCGCCTATGACGAGACCGTGTTCAACGACCTCTGGCGCACCGTGCCGGGCGGCGACAAGGCCAAGCACGATCCCACCACCGACGAACGCCGGCGCGCGCTGTTGCAGTTGCCGCAGGAGAACATCCTCTATTTCCTGGAAAAGACCGCGCCGCGCCTGCAACCCTGGCAACGCGAAATCCTGCGCATCGTCCGCCAGATCGCACAGTATTTCTACCCGCAGAGCCAGACCAAGGTGATGAACGAGGGCTGCGCCACCTACGTCCACTACCGGATCATGAACCGGCTGCACGAGAAGGGGCTGATCACCGACGGCGCGATGGTGGAATTCCTGCGCAGCCACACCAACGTGGTGTTCCAGCCGGAGTTCGATGATCCGCGCTATTCGGGACTGAATCCCTACGCGCTCGGCTTCGCGATGATGCAGGATATCGCGCGCATCTGCAACGAACCCACCGCCGAGGACCAGCACTGGTTCCCCGCCATTGCCGGCCAGGGCAATGAAATGGCGGTGCTACGCGACGTCTGGGCGAATTATCGTGACGAAAGCTTCATCCTGCAATTCCTCAGCCCGCGTCTTATCCGTCAGTTCGGCCTGTTCCACGTGCTGGACGACGCGGAGGAGCCGCATCTGACCGTGCAAGCGATCCACGACGAACGCGGTTATCGCAAGATCCAGCGCGCCCTGGCCAGGCAGTACGACATCGCCTGGACCTTGCCCGATATTCAGGTGGTCGATGTCGATCTGGACGGCGACCGGACCCTGGTGCTGGCCCATCGCGCGCTCAACCGCGTGCTGCTGGAGGAGAAGGACGCCCGCCACGTGCTCCAGCATCTCGCCGATCTCTGGGGCTACGACGTGGTCTTGCGTGAGGTCGATCCCGCCGGCGACCAACTGATGAAGGAGCATGCGGCAAGCCCGCGCCCGGGGATCCTGCCCGCGCCCTGAACCGCGGTCAGGGCGCCAGGCGCGCCGCCGCCCAGGACCCGGCCTCCGCCACCACCGGATCGGGGTCCGCCGCCAGCCGCGCCGCAACCGGGGCCAGGGCTGCCGCGCCGCTGTTGCCGATGGCGATCGCCACGTTGCGCACGAACCGGTCGCGCCCGATCCGCTTGATCGGCGAGCCGGCGAAGCGGGCGCGAAAACCGGCATCGTCCAGCGCGGCAAGCTCCGCCAATCCGGGCGCGCTGAGGTCGTCGCGCGCGCGCAGCTTCGCCTGCCGCCCCGCCGCGGCAAACCGGTTCCACGGGCAGACCGCCAGGCAATCGTCGCAGCCATAGATGCGATTGCCGATCGCGGCACGCAGCGGCAGCGGGATCGGTCCGCGATGCTCGATCGTCAGATAGGAAATGCACCGCGTGGCGTCCAACTGATAGGGCGCGGGGAAAGCCTCCGTAGGGCAGGCGGCGAGGCAGCGCGTGCAGGTGCCGCAGCGGTCCGGATGCGCCGCCGCCGGCTCCAGCGCGAGCGTGGTGTAGATCTCGCCCAGGAACAGCCAGGACCCGTGCGCGCGCGATACCAGATTGGTGTGCTTGCCCTGCCATCCCAAACCCGCTGCCTGGGCCAGCGGTTTTTCCATCACCGGCGCGGTATCGACGAACACCTTCACGCCCGCGCCGAAGCGCGCCACGATGAACTGCGCCAGATGCTTCGCCATGCCCTTGAACACGTCGTGATAATCGCGGTTGCGCGCATAGACCGAGATATTCCCCCGATCGCGCCGCCCCAGCCCGGCCAGCGCGTCGCCCTCCGGCGCATAGGACAGGCCGAGCGCGATCACGCTGACCGCTTCGGGCCACAACGCCCGCGGCGCGGCGCGCTCGGTCGCGCGCGCTTCCATCCAGCCCATCTCCCCGTGCCGTCCGGCGGCGAGGAACGCGGCCAGGCCGTCCCGCGCCGCCTCCCCCAGCGCCGCGCGCGCGAAGCCCACCGCGTCGAAGCCCAGCGCCAGCGCGCGCGCGCGGATCAGCGCCGCGGGATCAAGCGGGGGCGGGTGGATCGCTGAGGCGGAGCGGGGCATGAACCTCCACGTGCGGAAAAAGCGAACCGGGTTCGTCCGGCGGCCCGCCGCGATCCGCAAAGCCGAGGGGAACGAAGGCGCGCATCAGCCGCGTCCGCGATACGGGGCCACGTCCTGGGGCGGGATCCACACGCCCTCGGGTGGGGCGCCGGTCTGGTGGAACACGTCGATCGGCATCCCCCCGCGCGGATACCAATAGGCGCCGATGCGCAACCACACCGGCGCCAGCTCCGCGACCAGCCGCGCCGTGATTGCCATCGTGGCCGCCTCGTGGAACGCGCCATGGTTGCGGAACGCGCCGAGATAGAGCTTCAGCGATTTGCTTTCGACGATCCACGCGGCGGGGATGTAGTCGATCACCAGATGGGCGAAATCGGGCTGGCCCGTCAGCGGGCAGAGCGCGGTGAATTCCGGGCAGGTGAAACGGATCGTGTAGGCCCGGTCGGGCGCGGGATTGGCCACGCGCTCCAAAATCGCGGCCTCGGGGCTCGCGGGCAACGCCACGCGCTGGCCGAGCTGGGTCAGGCCGGAGAGATTGTCACCGCTCATGCCGGGTTCTCCAACACCCGCAAGACCGGCGGATCGGCGCCGGGATCCACCTCCACCAGCGCGCCGTTCGCCACGGCGCGGGTGATATCGACCGCGAAGCCGGAAATCAGCGTGAATCCCGCCAGCGCCGCGCCCTGCACCATGATCGGATTGACCCGGTTCAGCACCAGCGCCGCCGGGGCGATCTTGCGCGCCGCCATCTCGTGCAGCATCCACGCCGTCGCCACGCCCCCCTTCGCCGCGTCCAGCACCAGGATCCGCCCGACATAGGATTGTCCCGCCAGCGCGTGATCGGGCCGCGAGAACACGCCGGCGATCCGGTCCAGATCGTAGCGCGCGGAAAACCCGTCCGAGGCGACCAGCGCGCGCCCGCGCACCCGCTCCCCCATTCCCGCCGCGGCCGCGAACACCGTCATGCCGCCAGCCTCCCGCTGCACGCCGCCGCGACGCAGGCCTCCATCGAGGCGAGCACTGGCCGGTAGCCGTAGCCGCCCAGGATGTTCACCAGTTTGGCGGAATTCGTTGCCAGGTTGCGCCAACCATTTGCCTCGGCCATCTCGCGCGCGTAGCTCTGGTAGAAGCACATGCCCGACAGCAACTGCCCGCCCGCGGCCTCGATCCGCGCGGTCAGCCCGGCGCGGTCGGCGTCCGGCTTCACCTGCGGGCTGGTGACGGCGAGCAGCGGCACCGTGACGCGCCGCCCGTCCAGCAGGGCGGCAAGATCGCGCAGCTCGAACAGGCTGAGCTGGGGCGCGGAGAACACCACCACGTCGACGGTGCCGTCGCCCGCGGGGCCGGTGCGGAACGCGGCCATCTCCGCCGCCCCGATCGTCGCGCGCAGCGGCAACGCCGCGTCCGCCACGTCGGCGAACCGTTGCGCTTCCGGCGTGATCCCGACCATGTGGAACAAGGCGACGGAGCCGTAGCTCGCCAGCGCCGCGCCGAAATGCTTGAGCTCGTCGGAACCTGGGATGTGATCGATCCCGCTCAGCACAGGAACTTGCCAGTAATCCCCGGCGAGCCGCCCCACCAGCGCGCCGAGCGTGCCCCATTCGTGCAGCGCCGCCGGCGTGCGGCTCACCGCGACATGCAGGCTGGCGCGGCGGTGTTCGTCCAGATGGTAGCCGTAGCGCGGCGTGCGTCCCGTCAGGCCGGCGGCAAGGGCCGACGGCCCGCCCTCGAAATTGGACCGCGCGCCCAGCACGCTGTTGGAATAGATCACCACGCCGGTATCGCCGTAGGCCATGTGCTCGCCGCGTACCGCGGGCATGATGGTCTGGTAGTTGATGCAGGTATCGGTCATCAGGATGCCCATCGCCTGGAACGCGGCGATGGCGCGGCGTTCCAGATCGAGCATCCAGTCCTGCTGGCGCAACCGCGCGGCGGCGGCGAAATCGGTGCCGCGCGGATCGGTGATGGTGGGGATGCGGACCTGGCGATCCGCCTCCGGCAACGCGGCCAGGCGCTCGAGCCATTCCACGCCGGCGGGGCCGAGAGATTCCGTGTCCGCCATGATATGCGCCTGGGAGACCGGCACGAAATCGGCCGCGCCCAGATAGCGCCCGACGGCGATCTGGTGGCCGATCGCCCATTGCCGTGCGGGGCCGGCCTCGCCCGCCAGCAGGGCGCGTTCTTCGTCGGTGAGGTTCATGGGTGCATCATGGGCGGAGCCGACGCGGCGCTCAAGCGTGAGCCCGGCCCCTTCACGGCAGCCGCGCAAGCCAGGCCACCAGCCGCCGCGTGCGCGGCGCGAACAACTGCTCCGCGTAGAACATTCCAGCCGCCCGCACCGCTGCCTCCGCCCGAGTCGGATACGGC
>JAKAZN010000042.1 GCA_021815835.1 Pseudomonadota bacterium | reverse complement strand
ATCGGGAGTCGCGTTCGCCATGCTCGCGGTCCTGGTCGCGCTTCAGCTCACCGTGCACGATCCGCACCATGTGCTGCTGACCGCAGTCGGCAGTTGGGGGATATTGTCGCTGCCGATCGGGCTGCTGGTCGGGCATTTTGCCCGCGACACCGGCGCCGCGCTGCAGGATTCGGGCGCCGAGGAAGACTAGCCCGCGCGGCGTCCCCGGCCCGAACGTCTGGGGCCGGGATCGTTCCACCGCGCGCTTGGCGTCTCAGCGTGTCGGGCGGGGCGGGGTCTGCCCATAATCATAGAACCCGCGCCCGGTCTTGCGGCCCAGCCAGCCGGCTTCCACGTATTTCACCAGCAGCGGGCAGGGGCGGTATTTGCTGTCCGACAGCCCTTCGTACAGCACCTGCATGATCGACAGGCAGGTATCCAGCCCGATGAAATCGGCCAGTTCCAGCGGCCCCATCGGATGGTTGGCGCCGAGTCGCATGGACGTGTCGATCGCCGTGACCGAGCCCACGCCCTCATACAGCGCATAGACCGCCTCGTTGATCATCGGCACCAGGATGCGGTTGACGATGAAGGCGGGGAAATCCTCGGCCACCGCGGTGGTCTTGCCCAGCTTGTGCGCCAGCGCGTGCACCGCCTGGAACGTGGGCTCGTCGGTGGCGATGCCGCGGATGATCTCCACCAGCTTCATCACCGGCACCGGGTTCATGAAGTGCATGCCGATGAATTTTTCCGGCCGGTCGGTATTCGCGCCCAGCCGGGTGATGGAGATCGACGAGGTGTTGGACGCGAGCAGGCAGGATTGCTTCAGATGCGGCACGAGGGTGCGGAAGATCGCCCGCTTCACCTCCTCCTTCTCGGTCGCCGCCTCGATCACCAGATCGGCGTCGCCGAAGGCGGCGTAGTCGGTGCTGGTGGTGATGCGCGCCATCGCATCGACCTTGTCCTCGGCGGTGATGAGGGTGCGGTTCACCTGCCGGTCCATGTTGCGCGACATGACGGCCAGCGCCTTCTCCAGCGCCTCGGCCTTCACATCGAGCATCATCACCGGCAGACCCGCCAGCGCGGCGACATGGGCGATGCCGTTGCCCATCTGCCCGGCGCCGATCACGCCGATCCGGGCGATTTCGGGCGGGGCGGATTGCAGCTTCACGGCCGAGGCGGCCTCCCGCAGGGAGGCCGAGACTTCGACATTCATTCAGGAGCGCTCCAGTTCCGCCGCCAGCTCGGGCAGCGCGGTGAAGAGATCGGCGACCAGGCCGTAATCGGCGACCTGGAAGATGGGCGCTTCCTCGTCCTTGTTGATCGCCACGATCACCTTGCTGTCCTTCATCCCCGCCAGATGCTGGATCGCACCGGAGATGCCGACGGCAATATAGAGTTCGGGGGCGACGATCTTGCCGGTCTGTCCCACCTGATAATCGTTGGGGACGAATCCGGAATCCACCGCGGCGCGCGAGGCGCCGACGGCCGCGCCGAGCGCATCCGCGATCGGTTCGAGCAGCTTGAAATTATCGCCGCTCTGCATCCCCCGCCCGCCCGAGATCACCACCCGCGCGGCGGTGAGCTCCGGCCGCTCGCTTTTCGAGAGCTCGGCGGAGACGAACCGCGATTGGGCCGACCCGCCGGTCGCGGGCGCGGCCTCGATCGCGGCCGATCCGCCCGCCGATCCGCCCTCGGGGGGCACCGGATCGAAGCTCGCGGCGCGCACGGTGACGATCTTCTTCGCGTCGGCGGATTTCACCGTGGCGAGCGCGTTGCCCGCATAGATCGGGCGGACGAAGGTGTCGGCATCCACCACATCGGCGATATCGCTGATCGGCTGGGCGTCGAGCAGGGCCGCCACGCGCGGCATCACGTTCTTGCCCACCGCGGTCGCGGCGGCGAAGATGTGCGTGTAGCCCGGCGCCAGCGCCACCAGCAGCGCGCCGAGCGACTCGGCCAGGATATGCGCGAAGTCCGGTCCGTCCGCGACCAGCACCTTCGCCAGCCCCGGTAGCTTCGCCGCCGCCGCGGCGGCCTCGGCGGTGCCGGATCCCACGATCAGCCCATCCGCCGGCCCGAGCTTGCCCGCCGCCGCCAACGCGCTGCGCGAGGGCTGCTTGATGCCCGCATGATCCCATTCCAGCAGAACAAGAGACGCCATCGCTCAGATCACCTTCGCTTCGGTTCGCAGCTTGGCCACAAGTTCGGCGACCGATCCCACCTTCACCCCGGCCTTGCGCTTCGCCGGTTCCACCACGGACAGCACGGTCAGCCGCGGCGCGGGATCGACCCCAAGATCGGCCGGCGACATCGTGACGATCGGCTTCTTGCGCGCCTTCATGATGTTGGGCAGCGAGGCATAGCGCGGCTCGTTCAGCCGCAGATCGGTGGTGACGATCGCGGGCAAGGCCAGCGCCACCGTCTCCAGCCCGCCATCGACCTCGCGGATCACCGTCAGGGTCTCGCCCTCGATCGTGACCTTGCTTGCAAAGGTGCCCTGCGGCCAGCCGAGCAGGGCCGCCAGCATCTGGCCGGTGGCGCTCATGTCGTCGTCGATCGCCTGCTTGCCGAGGATCACCAGGGTGGGATGCTCCTGTGCCACGATCGCGGCCAGCAGCTTCGCCACCGCGAGCGGCTGCAGATCGGCGTCGCTTTCCACCAGGATACCGCGATCGGCGCCCATGGCGAGTGCCGTGCGGATCGTCTCGGCGCATTGCGCCACGCCCATGGAGACGGCGACGATCTCGGTCGCGATGCCCTTCTCCTTCAGGCGGACGGCCTCTTCGATGGCGATCTCGTCAAACGGATTCATCGACATCTTGACGCCGGAGGTCTCCACGCCGGTGTGGTCCGACTTCACCCGGACCTTGACGTTGTAATCAACCACCCGCTTGACGGGGACCAGTATCTTCATGAGGAACCGCTTCGGAAGCTGAGGGATGGGGCGCGCGGCGGCTATGTCGCCGGGCGGCGTGTTCGCACCTGCGAAAGAACGGCGGAAAATAGGCAGGCCCGGCGCGCGGTGTCAAACCCGTCTACCGATGAGTACGGCGGCGCAAGCCACCGGTACGGCATCATCGCGGCCCTGCCTCCGCCGCCCGATAGGCCCGTCCGGCCGCCAGTCGCAGCCGATGCGCCGAGGCGACCGGCACCGCCACCGCGCGGAATCCGTCCAGCGCCGCCCCGGCGGCCTCCAGCAGCGCGATCCGGATCATCGCCGCGTGCGTCACTATGATCGCGATTGCCGGGATCGCGATTGCCGGCGACGCATCCTCCGCCCGGGCAGCATCCGTCCGGGCGGGATGGGCCCAGGGGGGATTGGCAAGGAAATCGCGCCAGCGGTCCCTGGCCTCGGCCAGGGTCTCGCCCCCGGGCAGGCGCACCGTGTCGGGTTGGCGCTTCCAGGTCCGCAGCAGCTCCGGCCAGCGCGCCTTCACCTCCGGCTGGGTCAGACCCTCCCAGGCACCGAAATCGAGCTCGGCGAGCCGCGGGTCGGGCGCCGCAAGCCGCGCGCCGCGGATCGCCGGGCCGAGGCTTGCCCGCAGCACCCGCGCGCTGTCCACCGCGCGCCGCAAGGGGCTGGAGACCAGCAGGCAGGCGCGGCCCCCCGGCCATTCGGGATCGGGCGGAAGGAGCGTGGCGGCAAGGGCGCGGATCTGTGCCGCCCCCTCGGGGTGCAGCGGCGAATCGGCGCGGCCCTGGATGCGCCCGGTCCGGGTCCAGGTGGTCTCGCCGTGGCGGACCAGCAGCAGCGTGGTCTCCTGCACGGCGGCGGCGCTCAATACTTGATCGCCACGCCCAGCACGAAACGCTCCCCGGCATGGATGCGCTTGCCGGCGAGATACCGCTCGTATTCGAAAAACGGGGCGAAGCGGGGCGTCAGCCGGTAGCTGATCGTCCCGCCGAGCCGGAACACGTTGTACAATTCCCCATCGGCCGCCACGGGGATGCTGTGGCGCTGGACCACGGTGCGCACATAGAACGCGGTCGCCGACAGGGTGAGGCCGCGCAGCGGCGAGACCCCGATGCCCACCGTCCCGCGCAGCTGCGTGGTCAGGCCGTCGAGGAAGATGCGCGGGCCGAACGTGCCGGTCAGGTGCGCGTGCCCGCCGGCGAAGCGCGTGCCGATCTGGAAATCCGGCTCCACCGCCCACCGCCCGGTGCCCAGCGCCGGCAGGCTGCCCGCGGTCCCGGTGGGCAGCACGACGTTGAACGTCACCGAATCGGCGAAATCGGGGCGCTGGGTCAGGCCGTAGTTCAGCCCGATCTCCTGGTCGCGCAGCCCCGCGGCCGAGGTGGTGATGTCCTTCTTGCCCTTGACCCGGGTCTTGCGCAGGAACCCGTCGCGCAAATCGTATTCCAGCGAGAATCCGTGGCCGAGCCCGTGCTCCCCGGTGATCCGGATCTGCGTCTCCGTCTCGGTCGGTCCCGACACCGTGTTGGAGGTGAAGCCGCCCGTGGGGGAGAACGCCGTGTTGGCGTCGAAATAGCGCAGCATCGGCTTGATCTCCCCGGTGCCCGCCGCCGGCACCCAGGGATCGGCGCGGGCCGGCAGCGGCGCCAGGATCGCGCCGGACGCGAGCGCCAGCGCCCGCAACCGCCAGCTTGGGTGGCCTCGTCGTGTCCCGGTGGGCCGTGTCCCGGTGGGCCGTGTCGCGGTGGGCCGCGTCGAGGCGGGATGGGTCATCCAGGCTCCTCTCATGGGGCGACCAGCCGCAGGCTGGGCGGCTCGCGCCGTTCCCCATCCCGCATCGCCCGCCACAGCCGCGCGTAGGTGCCACCCTGCTCCAGCAATTCGGCATGGGTGCCGCGCTGCACGATCCGGCCCTGATCGAGCACCAGGATCAGATCGGCCGCCATCACCGTGGACAGCCGGTGCGCGATCACCAGCGCCGCCCGCCGCGCCGCGAGCCGTTCAAGCGCGACCATCAGCCGCGCCTCGGTGGCCGGATCGAGGCTGGCGGTCGGTTCGTCCAGCACCAGCACCGGCGCGTCGCGCAGCATCGCGCGCGCGATCGCCACGCATTGGCGCTGCCCGCCCGATAGCGCCTGGCCGCGCTCCCCGGTGAGCGTGTCGTAGCCCTGCGGCAGGGCGGCGATCACGGGATCGATGCCGGCTTCCTCGGCGGCGCGGATCGCCTCGGCGCGGCCGGCGCCCTCGCGGCCATAGGCGATGTTCTCCCAGACCGAGGCCTGGAACAGCACCGGCTCCTGCGCCACGACGGCCACTTGCCGGCGCAGCCAAGTGAGCGGCAGGCTTTGCAGATCCCGCCCGTCCAGCAGGATCGCGCCGGCCTGCGGGTCGAAGAAGCGCGGGATCAGACTGGCGATCGAGCTCTTGCCCGAGCCGGTGGCGCCCACGAGGGCGACCGTCTGGCCCGGCTCCAGGGTGAAATCGATCCCATGCAGCACCATCCGGTCCGGCCGATACCCGAACCCCACGGATCGAAATTCGACCCGACCGGCGCAGGACCGGGGCGTGGCGGCGTCCGGCGGGTCGGCCACCCCCGGGGCTTCCGTCATGTATTCGCCGACCCGTTCCAGCGCCACCGCGCCGCGGCTGAAGACGCGGCCCGTCTTGGCGAGCTGGCGCGCCGGGGTGGCGATGCCGCGCAGATAGGCGAGGAAGATCAGCAACTGACCGGGCGAGAGGCTGCCGCGGATCACGCTGGCCGCGCCGTACCAGGCGATCGCGCCGGTCGCCGCGGCGATGGCGAAATTCATCGCCGGGCCGAATTGCGACTGCACCCGATTGGCCTCGATCCCGGCATCGAGGCTGCGCGCGGCCTGCGTGGTGAAGCGGCGGTCCTCGTGGTCCTCGCGGGCGAAGGCCTGCACGAGCTGCACGCCGGCCAGCACTTCCTGCGCCTGGCCCATCAGTTCGGAATCCTGCCGGCGGACCTGGCGCAGCGCCTGACGCAGCCGCCCGGAATAATGCCGCGCCATCACCACCAGCACCGGCACCACCGAGAGCGCGATCAGCGCGTAGCGCCAGTCCATCGCCAGCATCACCGCGGCCATGCCGACGATGGTGAGGCCGTGCGGCAGCAGGTCGATCCCGATTCCCGAGATGAATTCCTGCAACCCGCGCACATCCCCACCCAGGCGCGACATCACCTCCCCGCCGCGGCGGCCGCGATGGAACGAAACCGACAGCCGCTGCAAATGGGCGAACAGGTCGAACCGGATTGCGAACATGATTCGCTGTCCGGCATTCAGGAACAGCCGGTTGCCGGCATAGACCAGCGCCGCGTCGAGCCCGCCGAGGATCAGCATCGCCAGCCCGAGCGTGTCGAGCAGCGCCATCCGGTGCAGCAACGGGTCGGGCAGCCATGCGGCGATCCGGGGCGCCAGCGGGCGCTGGAAGATGACGTTGTCGATGATGAATTTCAGCGGCCAGGGCAGCAGCAGCAGAACGCCGGCCCGGCCCGCCATGGCCAGCGCGCCGACGCCGAGGGCCAGGCGTTCGGTGGCGAGGTAGCGGCCGAGGCGGAGCCGGGGAGCGCGCGGAGCGAAACTCATGCCGGCCACGCCGGCTGCCGTCCCGCCAGGGCCGCCCCCAGCGCCAGCGCGTCGGCGACGATCCGCGCCCAGCCGAAGCCGGCCGCGCGGCGATGCGCCGCGCGCCCCATCGCGGCGCGCGCGGCGGGGTCGTCGATCAGATCGCCCAGCGCGCGCAGGCAATCGCCGGCATCGCCCGGCCGATAGAGCCGGCCGTTGATGCCGTCGTCGATCAGGGTCGTGAGCTGGCCCAGCGCGGGGGCGACCACGGGCCGCCCGGCGGCAAGCGATTCCACCACCTTCAGCGGCGAGAAATAGAAATCCTGCTGCGGCAGATAGGGCGCGATGGTCAGATCGCAGGCGGCGAGCCAGGCCGGCACATCCGCGTGCGGCACGCGCCCGGGCAGCACCAGGCGATCGGCGAGGCCGGCGGCGCCAAGCCCGTCGCGGAATGCCGCGTGCTCCGGTCCCTCGCCAACGGCCAGCAACCGCGCGGCGGGATGGGTGACGGCGAGGGCGCGGAACACCTCGCCCAGCATGGCGATGCCGTGCCAGGGCTTGAAACTGCCGAAGAAGCCGATCGTCGGCGCCGCGCCCAGCCCGAGCCGGGCGCGCATCGTCGCCCGCCCCACATCGGGTTGAAATCGATCCGGATCGACCCCGTTCGGCACCACCCGCACCCGCTCGCCCGCGTCCCGCCCGAGCACCAGGCGCACCTGATCGGCGACCGCGTCGGAGACGGTGAGGATCGCGTCCGCGCCGCGATAGGACGCGGCTTCCGCGGCGCGCGCCGCGTCCTCGAACACGAGACCGCGAAAGCGGCGCTGCTCGACGATCAGCGGCGCGTTCACTTCCAGCACGCGCGGCAAATCGAGCGCGCGCGCGATCGCCACGCCCGAGGAATGAAACAGCGCGTGACGCTCGTAGATCATGTCCGGCTGGAACCCGGCGCGGGCGAGTGCCGCGGGGACGGCGTGCACGAGCGCGCGGTCATGGGCGATCCGCGCGAGTTCCCGCCGCGCCACCGGATCCTCGAGGAATGGCAAAGCGAGGCCGCGCTCGGCACACAGCGCCTCCAGCGCTGCGGGCGACGTCGCCGGCGCCAGTTCGATCAGCAGCGCGTCCGGCGGCGGATTGCCGGCGCCGCGCGCGGTGCAGACCAGCGCCACTTCGTGGCCGAGCCGCCGCGCCGCTTCGACGAAGGCGCGCACATGCACCGATGCGCCCTTGTCGCCGAGCACGGGAATGCCGCGATCGGGATTGAAGTAGAGAAGTTTCATGAACCCGCCGGCTCCGCCGTGGGGCGATCGGCGCGCACGGCCCGGTCGGGCAGCATTTCGGCGCGCGGGCGGGCGCGGGCGGGCGGCGTGCGGGCGAAGGGCGCGTGCGCGCCCTCGCAGCACGCCTCGGGCGCCATCAGCGCGCGCAGCTGGCGCGTGGTCACCCAGAGATCGAAATCGGATTCGAGCAGGGCCCGCCCCGCCGCCGCCCGCGCTTTCGCTCCGGCCGGATCGGTGAGCGTCGCGGCGATCGCATCGGCCAGCGCCGCCGGGTCGCGCGGGGGTACCAGGCGGCCGGTTCGGCCGTCGCGGACGAGCTCCGGGATGCCGGAGATTGCCGTCGAGACCACCGGCACGCCGATCGCCATCGCCTCGGCGAGCACGTTCGGGATGCCGTCGCGATCGCCGTCATCGGCGATGCGCGGGGCGAGCGCGAACAGATCCGCCTGGCGGTAGAGGTCGATCAGCGCCGCGTGGGTCATCGGCCCGGTCAGTTCCACCTGACCGGCGAGGCCGGCGCGCGCGATATCGGCCGCGAGCGCGTCCTTGAGCGGCCCGGCGCCGACGATGCGCGCGCGGAACGGGATGGCGCGGTCGCGCAGCATGGCGAAGGCGGCGATCAGGTCGTCATGGCCCTTTTTCTCGACCAGCCGCCCGACCGAGAGGATCAGGTGCGCGCGCGACGCCGGCGCGGCGGCCGGGCGGGCTCCTGGATCGCGGGCCGCGAACAGCGACAGATCGATGCCGTGATAGATGCGCTGGACCTTGTCTCCGGCCTCGCCCAGCAGGTCGCGCAGATAATCGGCGTTGTATTCGGTGCAGGTGGCGACGAACCGCGCCGCCCGCGCGCGCCGCCAGATCACCCGGCGCGGGGTGAGATAGAGATCCTTGGCGTGGGCGGTGAAACTATAGGAGATGCCGGTCATCAGCCCGGCGAAGCGGGCCGCCGCCGTGGGGGCGTTGGCGAAATGGGCATGGATGTGACGGATGCCGCGCGTCCGGCAGGCCCGCGCGATGAAGCCGCCGCGCGCGAACTGCTTCCAGACCGTGAGCGGCCGTGTCGTCTGCGCCGACCACCAGGCCGCGCAGGCGAGGGCCGCGAGGTAGCGCAGCGGGGCGGACCCGAGCTGCGCAAGGTGGGCCATGAGAAAAGCGCCGAGCTTGCCGCGCAACTCCGCCGGCGGGCTGGTCACGGAGGCGCGCACCTCGGCCACCATCGGATGGTGCGGCGGCGGTTCCGGCTGCAACAGCGAAAAGATGTGCAGTTCGGCGCCGAGCCGCTCCATGGCGCGGATCTCGTTGAGGATGAAGGTCTCGGTCAGACGCGGATAGCGCTTCATCACGTAGGCGACCGGACCCTCGGGCAGGCGCGGCGCGCT
>JAKAZN010000041.1 GCA_021815835.1 Pseudomonadota bacterium | reverse complement strand
GGGGGTAAAAGGCCAGGGGGGCAACACGTGGGCGTGGCGTGCGCGATAGGCGCCGCGGGCGGTGCAGGAATGCGTCCGCGACGTGCCCGGCCGGCGCGGCGCGCGGAGCGGCGGCGATTGCCATCGAATCATGCGCGCCTATAGTCGCCGGGCTGCGTGGTCGCGGCGTCAACCGGACGCCGCGACGGGCCGCGAAGAGTCGGGCTTGCCCGACATATCGGAAGAGGAAAAGTCCAATGAAGGCATCGACAGGGGCGCGTGGCGTCACCCGGCGCACGGCGCTGAAGGCAGGGGTCGCGGCGGCGGCATTGCCGCTCGTGCACATCCGGACCGCGGCGGCGGCGGGCTCGCTCAAGCTCGCGTTCTGGGATCACTGGGTCCCGGCGGCGAATCCGGTGATGCAGAAGCTGGTCGCCGACTGGGGCACGAAGAACAAGGTCGAGGTCACGCTCGATCTGCTGAGCTCGGGGGCAGCCAACAGCAAGCTGCCGCTGACCCAGGCGGCCGAGGCGCTGTCCGGCACCGGCCACGACGTGATGGCCTTCGCCACCTGGGACGTGCAGCATTACCACGAGCACCTCGCGCCGATGGACGATGTGGTGGACGGGCTGCTCAAGCAGTACGGCCCGATGGACCCGGTGGCGAAGTACCTCGCCCAGGTGAAGGGGCATTGGATGGCGCTGCCGACCAGCGTCGGCTCGCAATACAAGCCGACCTGCGGGCGGATCAGCTTCTTCAAGGGCCAGGGCATCGACGTCGAGAAATGGTATCCGGCCAAGACCTCCAACGCGTCCCTGGCCGCGGCCTGGACGTGGGAGGAAATGCTGAAGCTCGCGCCGGCGGCGCAGAAGGCGGGCATGCCGTTCGGCCTCGGCCTCGGGCAGACCACCGACAGCGTCGATTGGACCGGCGCGGTGCTGCGCGCCTATGGCGGCGAGCTGGTCGATGCGAAAGGCACGATCCAGGTCCGCTCCGAGGGCGTGATGCAGACCCTGGAGTATTTCCAGAAGCTGGTGCCCTATCTGCCGGCCGATTCCGTCTCCTACAATGACGCGTCGAACAACCAGGCGCTGATCTCGGGCAAGGCGGCGCTGATCTTCAATCCGCCCTCGGCCTGGTGGGTGGCGCGGCGCGACGCGCCGAAGGTTGCCGCCGATTGCTGGACCTTCCCCAATCCGTCCGGCCCGAAGGGCAGGTTCGTGCCCTATCTTCCGTACATGTGGGGCGTCTGGAAGTTCAGCAAGAACCAGAGCGCGGCGAAGGAGCTGCTGACCTTCCTGCAGCAGCGCGCGCAGATCGAGGCACTGTGCAATGCCTCGGCCGGGTACGACATCCCGCCCCTGCTCAGCATGCACGATTTCAACATCTGGAACACCGAGGGCCCGCCCACGGGCACCTTGTTCAACTATCCGCTGCGACCGGCCCATGACGCGACCAGCAATGTCTCGGCCGCGCCCGCGCCGGCACGGATCGCGACGCAGATCTACAGCAACGCGACGCTCAACGTGATGATCACCAAGCTCGCCAAGAAGGAGAAGATGAAGGACGTGCTCGACTGGGCGGAACGCGAGATCAACGGCTACATCAACATGTGACCGTCGGGACCGGGACGGGGTTCCCCCGTCCCGGTCCGCGCGGGACTTTGTTTCGTCGCACGGAAGGGGATCGGCGGTCATGGCTGAAGGAACGAGCGGGGCCGAGGGAACGAGCGGCTTTCCGGCAACCGGTCTCGGCGCGCGGCCGGCCGCCACGCGGCCAGGTACCCTGCAACGGATGGCCAGGCGGCGGTCGAGCATCGCGGTGATGATGTGCCTGCCGCTGTTCGCGCTGATCGGCGGCCTGGTGGTCTATCCGTTCGTCTATTCCATCTATCTGTCCATGCTCAGCCGCGACATGCACCGCTTCATCGGGCTGTTCAACTACCAGTACCTGCTGACCAGCGACACGTTCCACCTGGTCATCTTCCAGAGCGTCCTGTTCGCCGTCACCGCGGTGTTCTTCAAGGCGCTGATCGGCTTCATCCTGGCCCACGTGATGCACAATATCCGCGGCCGGGATCAGCGCCTGTGGCGCGGCCTGCTGCTGGTGCCGTGGGTCATTCCGCCGGCGCTATCGACGCTCGGATGGTGGTGGATGATCGCGGGCAGCTATTCCGCCATCAACTGGTTGCTGACCGCGGCGGGGATGCAGCCCGTGGCCTGGCTCGCGCTGACCGGCTGGGCGCGGTTCTGGGTGATCGTGGTCAATGTCTGGTTCGGCGCGCCGTTCTTCATGATCATGTATCTCGCCACCCTGAAATCGGTGCCCGAGCAACTGTATGAGGCCGCGGCGATCGACGGCGCCACCGGAATCCAGAAGATCCGCTACGTCTCGTTGCCGCTGCTGCAGAACGTGATCAGCATCACGGTGCTGTTCAGCCTGATCGTCACCTTCGCCAATTTCGACATCGTCGAGATCCTGACCGCCGGCGCGCCGGCCAACAGCACCCAGGTGTTCGCCACCTACGCCTTCCAGGTGGGCATCGGCGCGGGCAACATCCCGATGGGTTCGGCGGTCAGCCTGTTCATCTTCCCGATCCTCGCGATCTTCGCCATCTTCATCCTGCGCGGCGTCAATCGCCGGACCCGGGAGGCCATCTGACATGAGCGGCGCAACCATGACCGCCGACGGCACGCCACGCTGGCGCGGGCGCAAGCCGAGCCTCGCGCGCGAGCGGCGCTGGGCATTGTGGACCAGCTACATCATGCTGGTCATCTTCGCCTTCCTGTTCCTGGTGCCGCCCTATTTCGAGCTGATCACCTCGCTCAAGACCTCGAAGGAGATCGGCTCGGGGCTCGATCCCTGGTACACGCATCATCCGTATCTCGGCAATTTCATCTCGATCCTGCGCGACGCGCAGTTCCAGATGTTCTTCTGGAACAGCGTGAAGATCACCGTGGTGGTGGTGGCCGCGACCATCGTCATCTCGGTGCTGTCGGCCTACGCGCTGGCGCGGATGCGCTTCTGGGGCAGCCAGGTCTTCGCCACCGGCGTGTTCCTCACCTATCTGGTGCCGGAATCGCTGCTGTTCATCCCGCTGTTCCGGGTGCTCGCGGATCTGCACCTGATCAATTCCACCTGGGGGCTCGCCCTGGTGTGGCCGACCTTGTCGGTGCCCTTCTGCACCTGGATCATGATCGGCTATTTCGGCTCCATCCCGAAGGAGCTGGACGAGGCGGCGATGATCGACGGCGCCTCGCACCTGCAGATGCTGTGGAAGATCTTCATCCCCGTGGCGATGCCGGGTATCATCGCCGCGACCATCTTCGCCTTCACCGTCTGCTGGGGGGATTTCCTCTATCCGCTGGCGTTCCTGTTCACCGCCAAGCAGATGGTCTTGACCGCCGGGATCGTGTCCACCCTGATCCACGGCGACGTGCTGGACTGGGGGCGCATCATGGCGGCCAATATCCTGGCCTCCGCGCCGCCGATCCTGATATACGCCTTCCTCATGGATTATTACATCGCCGGCCTGACGGCCGGTGCAACAAAAGGCTAGGGAGCAGTTCATGGCTGAGGTTTCGGTTCGTAAGGTCGTCAAGGTCTATGAAGGCGGCGTGCAGGCGGTGAAGGGGATCGACCTCGAGATCGCCGATCAGGAATTCGTCGTCCTGGTCGGCCCCTCGGGCTGCGGCAAATCCACCACCTTGCGCATGATCGCGGGGCTGGAGGAAATCTCGGGCGGCGAGATCTGGATCGGCGGCGACGTGGTCAACGATGTGCCGCCGCGCGATCGCGACATCGCCATGGTGTTCCAGAACTACGCGCTCTATCCGCACATGAGCGTGTTCGACAACATGGCCTTCGGTCTGAAACTGCGGAAATTTCCGAAGGACGAGATCAAGCGCCGGGTGGATGAGGCGGCGCGCATCCTCGATATCGGCACCCTGCTCGATCGCAAGCCCAAGGCGCTCTCGGGCGGGCAGCGCCAGCGCGTGGCGATGGGGCGCGCGATCGTGCGCAACCCCAAGGTGTTCCTGTTCGACGAACCGCTATCGAACCTGGACGCCAAGCTGCGCGTGCAGATGCGCACGGAAATCAAGAAGGTCCACCAGACCGTCCGCACCACCACCGTCTACGTGACCCACGACCAGATCGAGGCGATGACCCTGGCCGACCGCGTCGTGGTGATGAACCATGGCGTGATCGAACAGGTGGGCACGCCGAACGATCTCTATCACCACCCCGCCACCCGCTTCGTCGCCGGCTTCATCGGCAGCCCGGCGATGAATTTCCTCCCCGGGCGGGTGGAGGAAGCCGCCGGCGGCGGCCTCACCGTGCGGGTCAATCCCGCCACCCTGCTCAACGTGCCGGAAGCGCGGCGCGCGCGCTACGCCGTCTTCAAGGGCAAGGACATGCTGCTCGGCGTGCGGCCCGAGCATATGTTCGACTATCACGAACCCGACATGAAGCCCGGGTTCGCACGGATGGACGCGATGGTCGATGTGGTGGAGCCGATGGGCATGGAAACCATGGTCCATTTCTTCGTCGATGGCACGCCGGTCTGCGCGCGCTGCGAACCCTCCACGCCCGCCGCGCCAGGGCAGGTGCTGCCGCTTGCGCTCGATCTCAACAACATGCACCTGATCGATCCGGCGTCGGGCCTGGTGGTCTGAAGGGAAGGCCAGGGGGGGCAGCGCTCCTCTGGCCTTTCTCCCGATCACCGGAAATCCCGCGTCGGTACCCGCACCTCGCGGCCCAGCGCGCGCAATTCCGGGGTCAGATCCTCGAACGCGCGCGCGATCACGTGGATCACGCGGCCCTCGCGCTGCACGATCCCGCGCGCGGCGATCATGCCCGCCGACAGGATCAGGCGGCGGTTGCGTTCGAACAGATCGGGCCAGACGATCAGGTTGGCGAGCCCCGTCTCGTCCTCGATCGTCATGAACAGCACGCCGCGCGCCGAGCCCGGGCGCTGGCGCACCAGCACCAGCCCCGCCACCGCCGCGCTCCCCCCGTCGCGCGCGCGCGCCAGGCCGGCGCAGGCCAGGATGCCCCGCGCCGCCAGCCCCGCGCGCAGGAACGAGGCCGGATGGGCGCGCAGACTGAGGCCGAGGGCGCGGTAATCCTCCATCACCTCGCCCGCCTCGGGCAGAAGGGGCAGGGCGACCGCGGTCTCGGCGATCGCCTCGGCGGCGGCGAACAGCGGCAGCGGCGCCGGCGCCAGGGCCGCGATCGCCCAGAGCGCGGCGCGCCGGTCGAGGCCGAGGGCGGCGAATGCATCCGCCTCCGCCAGCACGCGCAGCGTGGCGGGCGAGATCCCGGCACGTCGATGCAGATCCGGAATATCGGCATAGGGCACCGCCCCCCGCGCGGCCACCAGCCGCTCCGCCTCCGCCTCGCCCAGCCCCTTCACCAGCCGCAGCCCGAGCCGCAGCGTCCCGCGCCCGGAGGATAACGCGCAGTCCCAATCGGAGGCGTTCACGCACACCCCCGCCACCCGCACGCCATGCGCGCGCGCGTCGCGCACGATCTGCGCCGGCGCGTAGAATCCCATCGGCTGCGCGTTCAACAGCGCGCAGGCGAACACGTCCGGGTGGTGGCATTTCATCCAGGCCGAGGCATAGGCGATCAGCGCGAAGGACGCCGCGTGGCTTTCGGGGAATCCGTAGCTGCCGAAACCTTCGAGCTGGGTGCAAATCTGTTCGGCGAACTCCGGCGCATAGCCGCGCGCCGCCATCCCTTCCAGCAGACGGGCGCGGAAATGCGCCACGCCGCCGGTCATCTTGAAGGTTGCCATGGCGCGGCGCAGCGCGTCCGCTTCTCCGGGCGTGAAGCCGGCGCAGGCGATCGCCACTTGCATCGCCTGTTCCTGGAACAGCGGCACGCCAAGGGTCTTTTCCAGCACCCGGCGCAGCTCGGGCGTGGGGTAGTGGACCTGCTCGCGCCCCTCGCGCCGGCGCAGATAGGGATGCACCATCTCGCCCTGGATCGGCCCGGGGCGGACGATCGCGACCTGGATCACCAGATCGTAGAAGGTGCGTGGCTTGATGCGCGGCAGCATCGCCATCTGCGCGCGGCTTTCGATCTGGAACGTCCCCAACGTATCGGCGCGGCGGATCATCGCGTAGGTGGCCGGATCCTCGGGCGGTATGGTCGCGAGATCGCGCGTCTCATTGCGATGCGCCGCCAGCAGGTCGAAGGCGCGGCGCAGGCAGCCCAGCATCCCGAGGCCCAGCACGTCCACCTTCATGAAGCGCAGCGCGTCGATGTCGTCCTTGTCCCACTCGATCACCTGGCGATCCGCCATCGCCGCCGGCTCGATCGGCACCAGCGCGTCCAGCCGGTCGTGGGTCAGCACGAAGCCACCCGGGTGCTGCGACAGATGGCGGGGAAAGCCGATCAGGGTCTGGGCCAGTTCCACGGTCAGGCGCAGCCGCCGGTCGGCCAGGTTGAGGCCGAGCGCGCCGGCGCGGGCCGCGATCGTCGCCTCGTCCGACCAGGACGAGACCTGGCGGGCGAGCGCGCCGGTGATGTCCTCGGGCAGGCCGAGCGCCTTGCCGACCTCGCGCACCGCGCCGCGGGCGCGGAAGCGGATCACGGTGGCGCAGAGCGCGGCACGGTCGCGGCCGTAGGTTTCATAGATCCACTGGATCACCTCCTCGCGCCGCTCATGCTCGAAATCGACATCGATATCGGGCGGTTCGCGGCGCTCGGCCGAGACGAAGCGCTCGAACAGCAACCCCCCGCGCACCGGATCGACACTGGTGATACCAAGCACGTAGCAGACCGCGGAATTGGCGGCGCTGCCGCGCCCCTGGCACAGGATGGCGCGCGCGCGGGCGAAGCGGACGATGCTGTTCACGGTCAGGAAATAGGGCGCGTAGGCAAGCTCCGCGATCAACGCCAGTTCGTGGCGCAACTGGGCCGCGACATCGTCCGGCACGCCGTCCGGGTAGCGCCGCGCGGCACCTTCCCAGGTCAGCCATTCCAGGGTCTGCTGCGGGCCCAGCGCCGGGTCTTCCGTTTCGGACGGATACTGATACGACAAATCATCGAGCGAGAAGGCGCAGCGCCCCGCGAGCTCGC
Organism: Pseudomonadota bacterium; assembly: GCA_021815835.1. GTDB lineage: Bacteria > Pseudomonadota > Alphaproteobacteria > Acetobacterales > Acetobacteraceae > JAJZVS01. Next base: position 2,075 of record JAKAZN010000041.1, on the reverse strand, counting down.
CGGTGCGCGCGATCGCCTCGGGGTGGCGGGCGAGCAGGCGGGCCATCTCGGCCGGCGCGCGCAGATGGTGCTCGGCGCCGCGATCGAGCCGCGCGCCCGCCGTATCGATCGTGCAACCCTCACGGATGCAGGTGAGCACGTCGGCCAGGATGCGCCGCTCGGGGACATGGTAGCGCACGTCGCCGGTGGCGAGCGGGGCCACGCGATGGGCGCGCGCCGCGCGGGCGAGGGTTTCCAGCCGCGCCGCCGCGCCCGGCCGGCGCGCGGGCGTCAGCGCCAGATAGGCGCGATCGGCGAACGCCTCGGCCAGCCGGTCCAGATGGGGCGGCAGGGTGGCCGGATCGGCGGGGAGCAGCACGGCGAGCATCCCCTCGGACGCCGCCGCGATATCGTTCCAGTCGAGCCGGCAGCCGCCCTTGCCGGCGCGGCGCTTGCCCAGCGTGAGCAGGCGGGTCAGCCGCGACCAGGCCGGCCGATCGGTGGGATAGAGCAATAACGCCGGCGCGTCGGCGGGATCGATCCGGCAGCCGGGCACCAGCCGCACGCCGCTCTCCTTCGCGCGTTGGTGCGCGCGCACCATGCCGCCCACGGAGGCGCGGTCGGTCACGCCGAGCGCGGCCAGGCCGAGCGCCGCGGCGGTGGCGAAGAGCTCCTCGATATGCGAGGCGCCGCGGAGGAAGCTGCGGCTGGTGGTGACCTGCAGCTCGACGTAGGTCATGGGGAGGTGATCGTTCGTTTCGGCCACATGCGACCAGCCGAAAGATCGCGCCAGCCGTCGCTCCTCTCCGTGCGCTCCTTCTTCCTCGCCTTTCCTTCTCCGTGCCGAAATCGCCGCTCCCCGACCGCGAGGGGCCAAGGGATGTCGCACGCAACGACCATCGCGCGTCGGGCCATCGCCATCACCCCAGCCCGTGCAGGAACCACCGCAAATCCCCGCTCTCCGCCGCGACCCCATCGCCGCGCCGGTACAGCCAGAAGCGCTGCCCCTCCGTCTCCTCCACCCGCCAGTAGTCGCGCACCGCCCCCGCCTCCGCCTCCCGTCGCCACCATTCGCCCCAGACCCGCTCCGGCCCGTCGGCACGGCGCACCCGGAAGCGCCGGCGCCGCCAGGTGAAGGCGGCCGGGGCCTGGTCCGGCAGCAGGGCCAGCGCCTCCACCGGCTGCGGCGGGGACAGCAATCGTGGCGGGCGCGGCAGGCCGCAAGGCCAGCCGGTCCCGGCCGCCCGAGCCAGCCCCGCCACCCGCCGCACCGACCGCTCCGGCACCGCGCTCGCCACCGCCTCGGCGCGCCAGACCCGTCCCGCGCCCAGCCGGTTCGCCAGCCGGTCCACCAGCTCCGCCAGCGCGCCGGCTTCGTCGGCCGCGCCCAGCCCCGCCTGGGCCGGCCCCAGCGCCTCCGCGCGGAGGGCCGACAGCGCCATCCCGGCCACGCCCAGGCCGGGATCGAACCGCTCCAGCCGCGCGACCAGCAACCGGGCGAGATGCGCCGGCGCCCGGCTCGCTTGCGCCGTGCCCACGCGCAGCATGGCTTCCGTCCCGTCCACCCGGATCAGCCGCAGCGCCAGCGCCCGCGCGCCCATCCCGGCCGCGTCCAGCCGCGCGCAGACTTCCTCGCTCAGTTCCGCGATCGCACCCGCCAGCGGCGCGGCGTCGATCAGCGGCTCAGGGAAATCCGCCCGCGCGGCCAGGGACGCGGCGACGGAGAGAGGGGCGATCGGCTCGCCCAGCCGCCCCAGCGCCTGATCCAGCCGCGCCAGCACGCCCGCCCCCGTCCGCCGCGCCAGCGGCCCGCGCGGCAGGGCCATCAGCGTCTCGATCCGCGCGATCCCGAGCCGTTCCAGCAGCGCCAAGGCCTCCGGCCCCAGCCGCAGCGCCTCGGGCGGCAGGCCCGCCAGCGCCGCCGCCGCGCCGCCGGGGGGCACGACGATCGCCTCGGCCGCGCCGAAGCGGGCCAGCGCCCAGGCCGCCCCGGGCGTATCCGCCACCGCGGCGCGCGCGACGATGCCGGTTACGGTATCCCCCGTGGCGGTATCCCCCGTGGCGGTATCCCCCGTGGCCAGGCGGCGGCGCAGATC
>JAKAZN010000040.1 GCA_021815835.1 Pseudomonadota bacterium | reverse complement strand
GGACCTGGTTGCGGTGCCGGGCGCGCCTCCGGCCGGCGGCGTGAGCGCGGCCTCGCTCACCGCGATCCAGACGCGCGCCGATGCGTTGCGCCTGTTGGACCTGGTGTGCGAATATTATGAAAAGGCCGAACCGTCGAGCCCGCTGCCGCTGTTGATCGCGCGGGCGCGCCGGCTGGCCGACATGCCGTTTCTGGACATCCTGCGCGATCTGGCTCCCGACGGTCTCGGCCAGGCGCGGATGAACACCGGCGTTCGGGAGGGATAGACCGGCCCCCGGGCGGACAACCGGGCCGGCAAATGGACTGGCGGACGAAGGCCCGGTCATGCAATATGGCTGGCAATTCCCTGCAACTGAGGAAGCGAGGCGAGCCGTGGCGAAAGCAAGCAGTCAGAAATTCGTGGCCCGCAACCGCGCGCCGCGGGTCCAGATCGAATACGACGTGGAGACCTACGGGTCGGAAAAAAAGGTCCAACTGCCCTTCGTGGTCGGCGTCATGGCCGACCTGTCCGGCAAGTCGGAGGAGCCGCTGCCGCCGGTGGCGGATCGCAAATACCTGGAAATCGACGTCGATAATTTCGACGCCCGGATGAAGGCGATGAAGCCCCGGGTTGCGTTCATGGTGCCCAACACCCTGACCGGGGAAGGCAACGTGGCGGTCGATATCACCTTCGAGAACATGGACGATTTCTCGCCGGCGGCGGTGGCGCGCAAGGTCGATGCGCTGAACAAGCTGCTGGAGGCGCGGACCCAGCTCTCCAATCTGCTGACCTACATGGACGGCAAGAGCGGGGCGGAAGAACTGATCGGCAAGGTCCTGGCCGATCCGGCGTTGTTGCAGTCGCTGGCGGCGGCGCCCAAGCCCACGGAAACCGGCGAAAAGCAGGGGGAGGAATAAGCGATGTCGGGCGCACAGACCGCCGGGCAGGCGGAAGCCGGGGTTGCGGTTCGGGAAACCAGCGATTTCGCCAGCCTGCTCAACCGTGAATTCAAGCCGAAATCGGACCAGGCGCGCTCCGCCGTCGAACAGGCGGTGCAGACCCTCGCGCAGCAGGCGCTGGCCAACACCGCGCTGGTGTCCAACGACTCGCTGCGCAGCATCGAGGCGATGATCGCGGCGCTGGATGCCAAGCTCACCGAGCAGGTGAACGTGATCATGCATAACGAGGATTTCCAGAAGCTGGAATCCGCGTGGCGTGGCCTGCATCATCTGGTCAACAACACGGAAACCGACGAGTTCCTGAAGATCCGTGTGTTGAACATCTCCAAGAAGGATCTCGCCCGGACCTTGAAGAAGTTCCGCGGCACCGCCTGGGATCAGAGCCCGATCTTCAAGCAGATCTACGAACAGGAATACGGCCAGTTCGGCGGTGAGCCGTACGGCGTGCTGATCGGCGATTACGAATTCGATCACGGCCCGCAGGACGTGCAGCTTCTGGGCGACCTCGCCCAGGTGGCGGCGGCGGCGCACGCGCCGTTCATCGCCGCGGCGGCACCCGGGGTGCTGGGAATGGAGAGCTGGAACGAGCTCGCCAATCCGCGCGACCTGACGAAGATCTTCCAGACGCCCGAATACGCGGCCTGGCGCTCGCTGCGCGAGAGCGAGGATTCCCGCTATATCGGTCTCTGCATGCCGCGCTTCCTCTCCCGCCTGCCGTATGGGGAGAAGACGGTCCCGGTCGATGAATTCCACTTCGAGGAAGACGTGGAGGGCGCGGACAGCAGCAAGTTCTGCTGGTCCAACGCGGCCTACGCGATGGCCACCAACATCACCCGCTCGTTCAAGATGTATGGCTGGTGCTCGCGGATCCGCGGCGTGGAAAGCGGCGGCGCCGTCGAAGGGCTGCCGGCCTACACCTTCCCCAGCGACGATGGCGGCGTGGCGATGAAATGCCCGACCGAAATCGCGATCAGCGACCGGCGCGAGGCCGAGCTGGCGAAGAACGGCTTCATGCCGCTGATCCACAAGAAGAACTCGGATTTCGCGGCGTTCATCGGCGCGCAATCCTTGCAGAAGCCGCAGGAATACGACGATCCGGCGGCGACCGCGAACGCCAACCTGTCGGCGCGGTTGCCGTATCTGTTCGCCAGCTGCCGGTTCGCGCACTACCTGAAATGCATGGTGCGCGACAAGATCGGCTCGACCATGAGCAAGGATCAATTGGCCGGCTGGCTGACCAGCTGGATCAGCAAGTATGTTGGTCCCAGCGGCGCGTCCGAGGACTACAAGGCGACCCACCCGCTGTCGGAGGCGAAGGTCGTGCTCGAGGAAAACGAGGAGAACCCGGGCTACTACAGCGCGAAGTTCTTCCTGAAGCCGCATTATCAGCTCGAAGGGCTGACCGTGTCGCTTCGTCTGGTCTCACGTATGCCCGCCGCGTGACGAGGGGGTTCCAGCGGGCGTCCTATCATTCTCTATAAAGGAGCAAGGCAATGGCCTTCGATGCCTACATGGTCTTCACCGATCACGCGGGAACCCCGATCAAGGGGGAATCCCAGGTCACCTGGAGCGACTCCTCACCGCTGGGCAGCGGCATCCAGGGGGGCAACCTGTTCGAGATCGACGACTTCAATTTTGATATCGAGCAGGTCCTGAACATCGGCAGCCAGAGTTCCGGCGCCGGGGCCGGCAAGGTCACGTTCAACCCCTTCAACATCACCCGCAAGACCGACCGCGCCTCGCCCATCTTCTTCTCGATGTGCTGCGCGGGGACCCACTTCAAGGAGGTCTTCCTGCTGCTGCGCCGCGCCGGCGGTTCCGGCGCGACGGTCGCCAACGCCCAGGGCACGGCGATGACCAGCGGCTACACCTTCCTGAAGTTCAGCTTCGGCCTTGTTGCGGTGAAGACGATCAGCTGGAGCGGCTCGGACGGCGACGAATCGCCGAAGGAAGAAGTCGCCTTCGAATACGGCGCCCTGAAGGCCGAGTATATCCAGCAAGGCGCCGACGGGCAGCCGATGGTGGGCGACCCGGGCCAGACGGTCGGTTCGTGGGTGCGCGTCAACAACACCTCGAACTTCGACGCCTTCATTTCCGCCTTCAAAGCGACCTGATGCGACAGCGCCCGGGGGACAGTTCGCCATGAGCGACGCACGCACGCTCCTGCGCGAAGGCGACCCCCGGGCCGCTTTCGAACATCTGAAACAGGAGGTACGCAAGGCGCCCCGCGACCCACGCCTGCGCACCTTCCTTTTCCAGATGTTCTGCGTCTTCGGCGAATGGGGGCGGGCGGTGACGCAACTCACCGCCGCCGCTGAACTCGACCCGCTCGCCCTGCCGATGGCCCAGGCCTATCGCGCCGCCATCCGCTGCGAGATCATCCGCGACCGCATCTTCGCCGGCACGCGCGTTCCAAATATCTTCGGCGCGCCCGAACCCTGGATGTCGTTGCTGATCGAAGCCGACCGCCTGCTCATCGCCGGCCACGCGGAGCAAGCCGCCGGCCTGCGCGACGACGCCTTCGACCAGGCCCCCACGGTCGCCGGCACGATCGACGGCGCGGCCTTCGCCTGGATCGCCGACGCCGACCCGCGCTTCGGCCCGATGCTGGAAGCGCTGATCGATGGCAAATACAACTGGATCCCGTTCCACCGCATTGCCCGGATCGATATCGAACCGCCCGCCGATCTGCGCGATCAGATCTGGATGCCGGCGCATTTCGTCTGGACCAATGGCGGCGACTCGGTGGGCTTCATCCCCACCCGCTACCCCGGATCGGCCGAGGCGGAGGACGTGGCCATCGCGCTCGCCCGCCGCACCGACTGGGACGACCACGGGGAGGGCTGGTTCCTCGGCCGCGGTCAACGCATGCTGACCACCGACGCGGGCGAACATCCGCTGATGGATATCCGCGAGATCCTGCTCGACCAGCCAGCCGCGCCGGAGGGCTGAGATGGCCGAGCCGGCGAGCCGGGAGCGTCTGCAGCCATCGCTGCTGGACCGGTTGACCGACGATTCGCCCGAAAGCCGGCGCGAAACCTTCGACCAGCAGACCCTGTCCATGCGGCAGTTGCGCCAGGCGGTCCTGCGCGACCTCGCCTGGCTGCTCAACACCACCCATCTCGCCGCGACCGAGGATCTATCCGCCTACCCGCTCGCCGCGAAATCAACGCTCAATTACGGCGTCCCGGGCATGACCGGCCTCTCCGCTTCGGGCAGCCGCGCGGCGGGGATCGAAACCGACCTGGCCGCCGCGATCCGCGCGTTCGAACCGCGCATCCAGCCCGACAGCCTGATCGTCCATTCCGCCCACGATACGTCGGAATCCGCCATCCCCACCTTGCGCTTCGAGATCCAGGGCGATCTCTGGGCGCTGCCGCTGCCGGAACAACTCTTCATCGAAACCGCGATCGACATGGAAACACGGCTCGCGGTGGTGACCGATACCCGGGCCCGCGGCTGATGGACCCGCGGCTGCTGCGCCTCTACGAGACCGAGCTCGCCTATGTGCAGGAGATGGGCCAGGAATTCGCGCGCGAATTCCCGAAGGTTGCCGCCCGCCTCAACCTCGGCAGCTTCGACGTCGTCGATCCCTATGTCGAACGCCTGTTCGAGGGATTCGCGCTGCTCGCCGCGCGCATCCAGCTCAAGATGGAAGCGGAATTCCCGACCCTGACGCAGTCGCTGCTGGCCATGGTCTATCCGCACTACCTGGCACCGACGCCGTCCATGGCCGTCGTGCAGATCACCCCGGAGGTGGCGCTGCAATCCTCCCCAGGGGGCGCGCTGCTGCCGCGCAATACCGAACTACGCAGCCTGCTCGGCACCGAGGACCAGACCAACTGCGAATTCCGCACCGCCCATCCGGTGCGGCTGTTGCCGATCACGATCAGCGAGGCCGAATATATCGGCACCGCCGCCGCGCTTACCGCGCTCGGCCTCCCTGATCAGCGCGGCGTGCGGGCGGCGATCCGGTTGCGCCTGAAATCGACGGGCGAGATCCCGTTCGAGAAGATCGCGCTCGATCGGCTGCCGCTGTTCCTCGGCGGCCCGCCGGCGGCGCGACCGAGGCTCTATGAGCAGCTCATCGCCGACGTCACCAGGATCTATGTCCGCCCCGCCACCCGCCCGGCGCCATGGCAGGAGCGCCTGCCGCCCGAGGCGCTGCGGCCGCTCGGCTTCGAGGCCGACGAGTCGCTGCTGCCGCAGGCTCCGGAATCCTTCGAAGGCTACCGCCTGCTGCAGGAATACTACGCCATGCCGGAGCGGTTCCTGTTCGTGGAACTGACCGGCCTGCGCCCGCTCGCCGCGAAATGCGCCGGCACCGAGCTCGACATCATCCTGCTGCTCTCGCGCAGCGAGCCGGTGCTGGCCAACGCCTTCGGCCCCGACCAGTTCGCCCTGTTCTGCACCCCGGCGATCAACCTGTTCCCCAAGCGCAGCGACCGCGTCAATTTGAGCGACAGCGAGGCGGAACACCACATCGTGCCCGACCGGATGCGCCCGCTCGATTTCGAGGTGTTCTCGGTCACCGCGATGGAAGGCTTCGGCGCGGACGGCAGCGGCGCGCAGACCTTCATGCCGTTCTACGCGACCAACGACCTGTCGCGGAACCCCGATCATCGCGCCTACTACACCCTGCGCCGCGAGCCGCGCCGGCTCTCGCTCGCCGCCCGCCAGCGCGGCCCGCGATCGAGTTATTTCGGCCACGAGGTGTTCGTCTCCCTGGTCGATGCCGAAGCGGCGCCGATGTCACACAACATCCGCCAGCTCGGCCCCGATCTGCTCTGCACCAATCGCGACCTGCCGCTCGGGATGCCGATCGGCAAGCAGCACACGGATTTCACCGTCACCGTCAGCGCGCCGGTCGCTTCCATCCGCTGCCGCGTGGGCCCGACCGCGCCCCGCCCGTGCCGCGCGGACGGCGAATACGCCTGGCGCTTCATCAGCCATCTCGGCCTCAACTATCTCAGCCTGACGGACACCGACGCGCGCCAGGGCGCGGCGGCGCTGCGGGAATTGCTGCGTCTCTACGTGCCCGCCGCCGATGTCACCGCCGCGCGGCAGACCGAGGCGGTGATGTCGATCGCGAGCCACCCCATCGTCCGCCGCATCCCCGGCGCCGGTCCGGTTGCTGCGGGACGCGGGCTGGAACTCTCGCTCACGATCGACGAGAGCCCGTTCGGCGGCGCGGGCGCGATCCTGCTCGCCGCGGTGCTGGACCGTTTCTTCGCGAAATATGTCTCCATCAACGCGTTCACCGAAACGGTCTTCCGGACCCCCGAACGCGGGGAGGTGAAGCGATGGCCGATGCGGACCGGTCAACGCCCGGTGCTCTAGCGCCAGGCGCCGCCGAGGCTGCCGCGCACCCGGCGGAAGCGCTGCCCCCGCTCGAGGCGAGCCTCGCGGATCGCCCGTGGCGCTACGGCTTCTACGCCGCGATGCGCGCGCTGGAAGCCGCCGCGCGCGATCGCCCGCGCTTCGGCCGCTCGTCCGGACCCGCGCAGGATTCGGTGCGGCTGGCCCAGGAACCTTCGGTGATCTTCGCCCCCGCGACGCTCGCCGGCTGGACCCCGGCCACCCCCGAAACGCCCGCCCGGCTCGCGGTGCATTTCTTCGGCCTGTTCGGCCCCGACGGCCCGCTGCCGCTGCACCTCACGGAATACGCGCGCGACCGCCGGCGCAACCAGCGCGACCCTACCTTCCAGCGCTTCGCCGACATCTTCCATCACCGCGCCTTGTCGCTGTTCTATCGCGCCTGGGCCGATGTGCGTCCCACGGTCAGTTTCGACCGGCCGGAAGACGACCGCTTCGCGCTCTATGTCGGCGCGATGATCGGCCTCGGCATGGACAGCCTGCGCGACCGCGACGCGATGCCGGACCTGACGAAGCTGCATTTCGCCGGGCATCTCGCCGGCCAGACCCGCCACGCCGAGGGCCTGGCCAGTATTCTCTCCGCCTTTTTCCGGATGCCGGTGCGGATCGACAGCTTCATCGGCGCCTGGCTCACCCTGCCCGACGCCGACTTCACCAGGCTCGGCGCCGATGCGCGCACCGCCGCATTGGGCCGGACCGCGCTGCTCGGCAAGCAGGTCTGGAGCCGCCAGCACAAATTCCGGGTTGTCATCGGCCCGTTGACCCTGACAGAATACGAGCGCCTGCTCCCGGGCGGGCGCAGCTTCCACAGGCTCATCCCGATCGTGCGCAACTACGTGGGCGATACCCTGACCTGGGATGTGAACCTGATCCTGAAGCGGGAGGAAGTCCCGCCGATCCGCCTCGGCACGTCCGGCCGCCTCGGCTGGACCACCTGGCTGATGCCACGTACCGACGCGGTCGATGCCGCGGAACTGTTCCTGGACGCAAGCGCCGACAGCATGGCGCGCACGATCGACGCCGGCCTGACCGAGACCGCAACGGAGACCACGCCATGACTGAAATCAGCCGCGCCGCGTTGTTCGGCAAGCTCAACCCGCTTGCCTACAAGGCGATCGAAGGCGCCACCGTGTTCTGCAAGCTCCGGGGCAACCCGTATGTGGAGCTGGTGCATTGGCTGCATCAGATCCTGCAGAACCAGGATTCCGACCTGCATCATATCGTTCGTCATTTCGAGCTCGATCCCGGCAAGCTCGCCGCCGACGTGACCGCGGCGCTCGACAAGCTGCCGCGCGGCGCCACCGCGATCTCCGACCTCGCCCCGCAGATCGAGGATGCGGTGGAGCGCGGCTGGGTGTTCGGCACCCTGATGTTCAACGAATCCCAGGTCCGCACCGGGCATCTGATCCTGGGCGCGATGAAGACGCAGAACCTGCGCAACGCGCTGCTGTCCATCAGCCGACAGTTCGATCGCGTGAAGGCCGAGGCGCTGAGCGACGATTTCGCCGAGATCGTGGACGGCTCGCCCGAAGCGTCCCTGCCGCCGACCGACGGCACCCGCGTCGGCGCGCCCGGAGAGGCCTCCGGCGCCATGGCGCCCGCGGCGATGGGCAAGCAGGAAGCCCTGAAGCAATTCTCCGTCGATCTGACGGAACGCGCGCGCAAGGGCGAGCTTGATCCGATCGTCGGCCGCGACGCCGAGATCCGTCAGTTGATCGACGTGCTGATGCGCCGCCGCCAGAACAACCCGATCCTGACCGGTGAGGCCGGCGTCGGCAAAACCGCCGTGGTGGAGGGCTTCGCGCTGCGCATCGCCGCCGGCGACGTGCCGCCGGCGCTGGCCGAGGTCAGCCTGCGCGTGCTGGATGTCGGCCTGTTGCAAGCCGGTGCCTCGATGAAGGGCGAGTTCGAGCAGCGCCTGCGCCAGGTGATCGAGGAAGTGCAGTCCTCGCCCAAGCCCATCATTCTGTTCATCGACGAGGCCCACACCCTGATCGGCGCCGGAGGCGCCGCCGGCACCGGGGACGCGGCCAATCTGCTGAAACCCGCGCTCGCCCGCGGCACCTTGCGCACGGTCGCGGCCACCACCTTCGCCGAATACAAGAAGTATTTCGAGAAGGACCCCGCGCTCACCCGCCGCTTCCAGGTGGTGCAGGTGGACGAGCCCGACGAAGCCAAGGCGATTCTGATGATGCGCGGCATCGCCTCGCCGCTGGAGAAGCACCACCGGGTGCAGATCCTGGACGAGGCGATCGAGGCGGCGGTGCGCCTGTCGCATCGTTACATTCCGGCACGGCAATTGCCCGACAAATCGGTCAGCCTGCTGGATACCGCCTGCGCGCGGGTCGCGGTCAGCCAGCACGCCACGCCGCCGGCGGTGGAGGATTGCCGCCGGCGCATCTCGGCGCTGGAGATCGAGCTCGAGATCATCGGCCGGGAGGCCGCGATCGGCATCGATACGAAATCGCGCGATTCCTCGGTGCGGGAGACGCTTGCAACCGAGCGTGCCCGCCTGACCGAGCTGGAAGCGCGCTGGGGAACCGAGAAGACGATGGTCGATCAGGTGCTCGCGCTGCGCGCCAAGCTGCGCGAGGGCGCCGCCCCGGTCGACGGCGCCGTCCCCGTTGATGACGCCGCCCGGGAAGCGACCCTGACCGAACTGAAAACCTTGCAGGCGCAACTGGCCGAGCACCAGGGCGAATCACCGCTGATCCTGCCGAGCGTCGATGAACAGGCGGTCGCCGCCGTGGTCGGCGACTGGACCGGCATTCCGGTCGGGCGGATGGTGAAGAACGAGGTCCAGGCGGTGCTGAACATGGCCGACACGCTGAGCCAGCGCGTCATTGGCCAGGACCATGGCCTGAAAATGATCGCCAGCCGG
>JAKAZN010000039.1 GCA_021815835.1 Pseudomonadota bacterium | reverse complement strand
CTTTTCACGTTGTGATCGACCAGCAGCACGGCGCGGCCGTCGCGGCGGAAATCGTCGATCAGTTCGGAGAAGGCGGCGACCTCCGCCTGGGTCAGGCCGGCGAAGGGCTCGTCGATCAAAACCACCTTGGGATCGCGCGCGAGCGCCTTCGCCATCTCCAGCCGGCGCAGATCGGCGAAGGGAAGCGTGGGCGGGCGGCGATGGAGCACGGCGCCGAGGCCGACCCGTTCGGCGATCGCGCGGGCACGGTCGGTCACGGAGGCTTCGGCCACCAGCCGGAACAGCGAATCGGGCAGCAATCCGAGCTTGATATTCTCCAGCACCGTCTGGCGATTGAGCGGGCGGGAATGCTGGAACACGATCCCCACGCCGGCGCGCGCGATGCGGTGCGTGGGCCAACCCGCCACTTCGGTGCCGGCAACGCGCACGCTGCCGGCGTTCGGCCGCTCGATCCCCATCACCAGCTTCATCACGGTCGATTTGCCGGAGCCGTTGGGTCCGATCAGGCCGAGGATCTCGCCGGGCTGGATCGCGAAGCCGATCCCGCTCACCGCGACCAGGCCGCCGAAGCGCTTGGTCAGGCCGGCCACTTCCAGCAACGGCGCGGCGGTCATTCGCGCACCCGGCGCGGATGCAGCACCAGCCCCAGCACGCCGTCCGGCAGGAACAGAATGCCGAGCAGCGCCACGCCGGAGACGACGAAGGTGTTGAGCTGGCCGAGCGGACGCAGCAGTTCGTCGGCCAGCAGCAGCGCGATGGCGCCGAGCGCGCCGCCCAGGATGGTGCGCCGCCCGCCCAGCACCACGGCGATGATGATCTGCACCGCGATCGACAGATCGACGACGGTATCGACCGAGGCGGTGCCCTCGTAGAAGGTCAGCATCCCGCCCGCCAGGCCCGAGAACAGCGCGGAGACGGAGAATGCCGCGAGCTTGTGTTTCGTGACGTTGAAGCCGAGCGCCTGCGCCTCGATCCGGTCCTGGCCGGTGGCCTGAAGGATCAGGCCCAGCGCGGAGCGGGACAGGCCGAACAGGATCGCGCCGGAGATGACCATGAAGCCGAACGCGTACCAGTAGTTCACGCGGGCGCTGATCGAGAGCACGTCGGGCACCATCATGCCGATCTCGCCGCCCGTGACGCCGGCGAAGATCACGATCAGGTCGATCAGCAGCAGCACCGCGACCAGGGTGATCAGACCGAAATAAGGTCCGCGCAACCGAAGCGCCGGCACCGCGAGCGCCAGGCCGCCCAGGACCGAGGCGGTGGCGCCGCCGATAAGGCAGAGCGGGATCGGCAGGCCGGCGGTGTTGAGCAGCCCGGCCCCGTAGGCGCCGAGGCCGATCAGGAAAGTGGGGCCGAAATTCACCTCGCCGGCGAAGCCGAACAGCAGGTCCCACGACATCGCGAAGACGCCGAAATAGAAGGCGGTGGTGAGGACGCCGAGGAAATAGGCACCGAGCCAGAGCGGCGCCGACCCGCCGGCGAGCAGCGCCACGATCAGCAGCAGGACCGGCAAGGAGCGTCCCATCGGCTAGCGCCGCCCGAGCAGCCCTTGCGGGCGCAAATAGAGGACCACGACCAGGATCAGCAGCGCCGGGATCGGCCGCAAGGTGGGCGCGACCAGATAGGCGGTGATGGTTTCCGCGTAGCCCACCACGTAGGCCGCGATGAGCGAGCCGGGCACGGAGCCGAGCCCGCCCAGGATGACCACGGTGAAGGCGCTCGCCGTCAGCGCGCCCGCGTTGGTCGATGCCGCGCCGAGGAACGTCGCCAGCAGCACCCCGGCGATGCCCGCGAGCAGCCCGTAGATGGTCCAGACGATCAGGTAGATGCGCGACATCTCGAAGCCGAGCAGGGTCAGGCCGCGCGGGTTGATCGAGGCGGCCAGCAATTGCTTGCCGATGCGCGTGCGGTTGACCAGCAAGGAGACCGCGCCGATCACGACCCAGCACACCACTGCGATCAGCAGTTCGTTCAGCGGCGTGCGCACGCCGGCGAGCGACACGACGCCCGGGATCAGCGCGCGCATCGTCACCGGATTGTTGCTGAACACGTAATCCAGCCCGACCTGGATCATGATCCCCCAGAGCAGGGTGCCGGTGAGGATGAAGATCTCCTCCTCGGCCTTCGGGATCACGCGGGAGCGCTGGATCGGCCGGATGACGGCGAAATAGGTGACGTAGGACGCGGCCATGCCGGCGATGATGCCGGCCAGGGCGCCGCCATAGGGGCCGACCGGGTAGGTCGCGGCGACCCACCAGCCGATCAGCGCGGCGATTACCATGATCCCGCCATGCGCGAGGTTGAGCACCCCGCACACGCCGAACATCAAGGTGAACCCCACGGCGCCGAGGCCGTAGAGCGCGCTGATGACGAAGCCGTCGATCAGGATCTGCAGGATCAGCACGGGGCGTTCCGTCCGTGGCGGGCGGGAAGGCGGCGGCGGGCAGCTCGGTGCCCGCCGCCGTGTCCGTCGGGCCGGCTACTTCGCGGCCATGCGCGGCAGCTTCACGAAGGGCGGGAACTCCAGCTTGCCGTGGCAGATATCGGTCGGCCAGATGCAGACCTGCTTGCCGTTCTGCCACTGCATGAACGTGCTGGTGATCCAGCCCTTGCCGTAGCGCGCGGCATGGGTGAACTGGTCCTTGCGGCCGTAGAAGCCGAGATTGCCGAGGGTGCCCACCATGTGGGTCTGTTCCATCCCCACAACGATCTTGTCGGGGTTGGTCGAATGCTCGCGCTGCATCGCCGCCGCCAGGGCACGCACCGCGTCATACGCGGTGAAGCCGGTGAAGGCGGGGAAATGGCCGTATTTCTTGATGAACTCGGCGGCCACCGGCAGGGTGCGCGGGGTGATCGCCAGGCCCTGGACGGTGCCGGTCTGGGTGATGACGCCGTTGGCCGCGCCGTTGGTATCTTTCCAGAAGGTGGGGTTGGTCGCCTGCGCGCTGATCCCGCCCAGCGGTATCGGCACTTGCTGGTCGTGCCACTGCACCGTGGGCTGCACGCCGACATGGGCGATGCCGGTGACGATCAGGTTCGGGTGCGTCGCCTCGATCTTGTTGAAGATCGGGGTGAAATCGGTGGTGTCGGGGTTGAAGCGGACTTCGGTGGTGACCGTGAGCCCGACTTTCGGCAGGCAGGATTTCAGCCCTTCGTCCAGCGGCTTGGTCCAGTCGGCGTCCTCGCTCATGATCGCGACGGTCTTGATATGCAGCGGCTTGACCAGAAGATCATCGGCGGAATCGCAGATCGATTGGGCGAGCAGCGGGGCCGGCAGCCACGCCTCGAACATGTATTTGTATTGGGCGTATTTGTCGTGGACCTGCTTGCTGATGAGGTCGGACGCCGCGGCGGGCGTGACCGTCGGCATGTGCAACCGCGCCGACCAGGGCTCGATCGCCAGCGCGACCTCGCTGATGAAGGTCGCGACGACCGCCTTCACGTGGTCCTGCTCGGCGGCGCGCTGGAAGGCGCGCACCGCGTCGGCGGCGGAGGCGTGGTCGTCGTAGGTGACGATCACGATCTTGCGGCCCATGACGCCGCCATGGGCGTTGATGTCGTCAGCGGCGAGCTGCGCGCCCTGGCTGATCGACTGGCCGACGATCGCGGATTCCTCGCTGATGACGCCGATCTTGATCGGTCCCTTGCCGGCGGCCTGGGCCGGGGGCGAGGCGACGAGGGCGCCCAGGGACAGGGCCAGCGCGGTCGTGGCGCCGACGATAAAGCGATTTCCTAACCGATGGGACATGGACTTACCCTCCCTGGAGAATGGCCGTTGGGGCCTGTCTTGGCACAGTCGCCCCGCGTGCATTCGCGGAGCGCCCGGCTTGCGGCACCTATTTGGCGATCCGGCGTCGTGCCTTGTCAAGGCGTGCCGCGGATTGTCGGGTCGCCCCCCCGGTCTCGCAACGATTGGGACCAGGATCGGCGGACCAGCCACGAAGCCCGGCCTGGCCCGGTGCTTGCCGAGGTGGGGCGGACCCGCTAAAGCCCCCCGTCGGCCGCCAGCCGGCCGGCGAACACTCCGGCGGGCGTGGTGGAATGGCAGACACGCCAGATTTAGGTTCTGGTGGCGCAAGCCGTGGGGGTTCGAATCCCCCCGCCCGCACCACCTTCCACCGTCCGTCCGCATAGCAGGAAAGCTCCGACCGAGATGCAGGTTACCGAGACGCTCGCCGAGGGATTGAAGCGCGCCTACACCGTCGTGGTCCCCGGGGCCGAGGTGGAAACCCGCCGCGCGGCCCGCTTCGCCGAACTCGGCCGCACCGCCCGCCTGCCCGGCTTCCGCCCGGGCAAGGTGCCGCTCATGGTGCTGCGCCAGCGCTTCGGCCCGGCGGTTTCGGCCGAGGTGATCGAACAGACAGTGAATGAATCGACCCGTCAGGTGCTGAGCGATCGCGGCCTGCGCCCGGCGATGCAGCCCAAGGTCGATCTGGTCGCGACCGAGGCCGCAAGCGACATGGAATTCACCGTCGCGCTCGAAATCCTGCCCGACATCGCGCTGCCGGATTTCGCCGCGATCGAACTGACCCGGATGAAGGCCGAGATCGGCGACGAAGACCTGGCCAAGGCGCTGGCCAATCTCGCCGAGCGCAACCGCACGCTGGTGCCGCTCACCGAGGACGATCTCGCCGGGCGCGGCGCGGCCAAGGGGGAGGTCGTGCTGCTCGACTACGAGGGCAAGGTCGATGGCACCGCCTTCCCGGGCGGCACCGCGACCGACGCCGAGGTGGAAGTGGGCGGCCCCGGGTATATCGAGGGCTTCTCCGAGGGGATCGAAGGGATTCGCCCCGGCGAGACGCGGGTCATCGCCGCGCAGTTCCCCGATCCGTACGGGGCCGCGGAGCTGGCCGGCAAGAAGGCCGAGTTCACCGTCACCGCCAAGGAAATCCGCCGTCCGGACGTGCCGGCGCTGGACGACGAACTGGCGAAGAAGCTCAGCTTCGACACGCTCGACGAGGTCAGGGACCTGATACGCGGGCAGATGCAGCGGGAATATGGCGAGCTGGCGCGGGCGCGGCTCAAGCGCGAGCTGTTGGACCGGCTGTCGGGGATCGCGGATTTTCCGATCCCGGACAGCCTGGCCGAGGCGGAGTTCGCCCAGATCTGGGCGCGCGTCGATGCCGATCGCCAGGCCGGGCGGCTGGATGCCGACGATGCGGGCAAGGACGAGGAGACGTTACGGGCCGAATACCGCGGGATCGCCGAGCGGCGCGTCCGCCTGGGCCTGCTGCTCGCCGAGGTCGGCCGGGTGCACAACATCACCGTCGGCCCGGAAGAGATGACCCGCGCGATGCGCGCCGAGGCCGCCCGCTATCGCGGCCAGGAAGCCAAGGTCATGGAGTTCTTCCGCCAGAACCCGCAAGCGGCGGAGCATCTGCGCGGGCCGATCTTCGAGGAGAAGACGGTCGATTTCGTGCTGGAGCTGGCGCGGGTCACCGAAACGCCGGTCTCCCCCGCGACGCTGATGGAGGAGGCCTCGGCGGCAGCCGCCCCGGCGGCGGAAGCCCCGGCCAGCGAAACCCCGGCCAGCGAAACCCCGGCCAGCGAAACCCCGGCCTGACCCCGTCCGGCCGGCCGAGTTGCGGCCGGCCCGCCGCGCCCTATCTATGATCCCGGTTTCCCCCCGACTTCCCGCGCGAAGGTGCCCGCCATGAGGGATCGCGATCCCACCGAGACCTACATGAACACCCTGGTGCCGATGGTGGTCGAGCAGACCGCGCGCGGCGAACGGGCGTTCGATATTTACTCCCGCCTGCTCAAGGAACGGATCGTGTTCCTGACCGGGGCGGTGTTCGACGAGGTCAGCAGCCTGGTCTGCGCGCAGTTGCTGTTCCTGGAATCGGAGAATCCGAACAAGGATATCTCGTTCTATATCAACAGCCCGGGCGGGGTGGTCTCGGCCGGCCTCGCGATCTACGACACCATGCAGTATATCCGCAGCCCGGTGAGCACCGTCTGCATCGGCATGGCGGCGTCCATGGGCAGTCTGCTGCTGACGGCGGGCGCAAAGGGCAAGCGCTACGCGCTGCCGAACGCGCGGATCATGGTGCATCAGCCCTCCGGCGGCGCGCAGGGCCAGGCCACCGATATCGAGATCCAGGCCCGCGAGATCCTGTCGCTGCGCAAGCGGCTGAACGAGATCTACGTCCGCCACACCGGCCAGCCGATCGAGGCGATCGAGCGCAAGCTGGAGCGCGACAGCTACATGTCCGCCGAGGAAGCGCAGGAATTCGGCCTGGTCGATCAGGTGGTGGCAAGCCGCCCGGTGCCGGCCGAGGAAGCCGGGAAATCCTGAGCCGGATCGGGGACCGACCGCGCCGGCCCCAGGGAGCGGCCCAGGGAGCGTCCCGGGGGGCGTCCCTGGGGGCGATTCGCGGCCTCATCCTTGCTTTACCCTTCGCGCGCCTTACTATCCCCTCCCGGTGCGCCGGCTCGGGGGGATTTGGCGCAACCCGGAGATCGCTCGCGATTCTTGTCGCGATCGCCCGCCGGGAGTTAGTCTGGAGTTTGGTCCCGACCCAGGCGGGACAGGAGCGGTCATGAGCAAGTCCGGCGACTCGAAGAACACCCTCTATTGCTCGTTCTGCGGCAAGTCGCAGCACGAGGTGCGCAAGCTCATCGCCGGCCCGACGGTGTTCATCTGCGATGAATGCGTCGAGCTCTGCATGGATATCATCCGCGAGGAGCACAAGACGCACCTGGTCAAGTCGCGCGATGGCGTGCCGACTCCGCGCGAGATCTGCAAGGTGCTGGACGACTACGTGATCGGCCAGGACCACGCCAAGAAGGTGCTGAGCGTCGCAGTCCACAACCACTACAAGCGGCTCGCGCACGGGCAGAAGAACAACGACGTCGAGATCGCGAAATCCAACATCCTGCTGCTGGGACCGACCGGCTCGGGCAAGACCCTGCTGGCGCAGACCCTGGCGCGGATTCTCGATGTGCCGTTCACCATGGCGGACGCGACCACGCTGACGGAAGCCGGCTATGTGGGCGAGGATGTGGAGAACATCATCCTCAAGCTGCTGCAGGCCGCGGATTACAACGTGGAGCGGGCGCAGCGCGGCATCGTCTATATCGACGAGGTGGATAAGATTTCCCGCAAGTCGGACAATCCCTCGATCACGCGGGATGTTTCGGGTGAGGGCGTGCAGCAGGCGCTGCTGAAAATCATGGAAGGGACGGTGGCCTCGGTGCCGCCGCAAGGCGGGCGCAAGCACCCGCAGCAGGAATTCCTCCAGGTCGATACCACCAACATCCTGTTCGTCTGCGGCGGCGCGTTCTCGGGGCTGGAGAAGATCATCGGCGCCCGCGGCAAGGGCGCGGGGATCGGCTTCGGCTCGGAAGTGCGCGCCCCCGATGAGCGGCGCACCGGCCAGGTGCTGCGCGAGGTGGAGCCCGAGGACCTGCTGAAATTTGGCCTGATCCCGGAATTCATCGGCCGGCTGCCTGTGGTGGCGACCCTGGACGACCTGGACGAGAAGGCGCTGGTCGAGATCCTGACCAAGCCCAAGAACGCCCTGGTGAAGCAGTATGGCCGCCTGTTCGAGATGGAGGGGGTGAAGCTCTCCTTCACCGAGGACGCCCTGCGCTCCGTGGCCACCCGCGCGATCGGGCGCCGCACCGGGGCACGCGGGCTCCGTTCGATCATGGAGCAGATCCTGCTCGGCACCATGTTCGACCTGCCCGGCCTGGATGGGGTGGAGGAGGTGACGATCAACCGCGAAGTGGCGGAATCCCGCGCCAATCCGCTGTTCACCTATGGCAAGGAGCGGGCGGAGGGCGGCGCCTGAGACGCCCCGCGCCGAGGGAGGCCCGGTGCGGGTCTTGTCCCTGGGACCTGACCGCCGATATCCAGTCTCAGACGGGGATTCCCCCCACCCCGGCCCGATCCGTGCCAAACTCGGGCGGAACGTGCCGCGACTGTCCTGAAGGAGGTCACCTATGACGGAATCCGACCGGCCCGGGCCTGAGGGCCCGCCAGGGCCCGCGGGTCAGCCCCCGGCACGGCGCGCGCCCGGGACCGAGCAGCTCGCCGTGCTGCCGCTGCGCGACATCGTTGTCTTCCCCCACATGATCGTGCCGCTGTTCGTGGGCCGGGAGAAATCCGTCCGCGCCCTGGAAGCGGTGATGAAGGAGGACAAGCAGATCGTGCTGGTGGCGCAGAAGAACGCCACCCAGGACGATCCCTCCACCGACGACATCTTCCGCGTCGGCACCGTCTCCACGATCCTGCAATTGCTGAAGCTGCCGGACGGCACGGTGAAGGTGCTGGTGGAAGGCGGCAAGCGCGCGCGCATCGTGCGCTTCAAGGAGACCGAGGCCTATTTCGAGGCCGACGTCACCCCGCTGGACGACACCCCCGAGGAGGGCAAGGAACTGGAGGCGCTGGGCCGCAGCGTCGTCTCCCAGTTCGAGCAGTATATCAAGCTCAACAAGAAGATCGCGCCGGAGGTTCTGGTCAGCCTCAACCAGATCGAGGACCCGAGCAAGCTCGCCGACACGGTGGCCGCGCATCTCAATCTGAAGATCGCCGAGAAGCAGGAGGTGCTGGAAACCGCCCGCGTGGGTGAGCGGCTGGAGCGCGTCTTCGGCCACATGGAATCCGAGATCGGTGTCCTGCAGGTCGAAAAGCGCATCCGCAACCGCGTGAAGCGGCAGATGGAGAAGACCCAGCGCGAGTACTACCTGAACGAGCAGCTCAAGGCGATCCAGAAGGAGCTGGGCGAGGGCGAGGACGGCAAGGACGAGACCGCCGAGCTCGAAGCCCGGATCAAGAAGACCCGGTTCACGAAGGAAGCGCGCGAGAAGGCGCTGGCGGAGCTGCGCAAGCTCAAGACCATGAGCCCGATGAGCGCGGAATCCACGGTGGTGCGCAACTACCTGGACTGGATGCTGTCGATCCCCTGGAAGAAGCGCAGCAAGATCCGCAACGACGTGCTCGAGGCGGAGAAGGTGCTCGAAGCCGATCATTTCGGCCTGGAGAAGGTCAAGGAACGGATCATCGAGTACCTGGCGGTGCAGGCGCGCAGCCCGAAGGTGCGCGGGCCGATCCTGTGCCTGGTGGGGCCGCCCGGCGTGGGCAAGACCTCGCTCGGGAAATCCATCGCGCGCGCGACGGGGCGGAATTTCGTGCGCATGTCGCTGGGCGGCGTGCGCGACGAGGCGGAGATCCGCGGCCATCGGCGGACCTATATCGGCTCCATGCCGGGCAAGGTCATCCAGGGC
>JAKAZN010000038.1 GCA_021815835.1 Pseudomonadota bacterium | reverse complement strand
CGCTGATCTGGCACGCCGACCTGGTGCATGGCGGCAATCCGGTCTCGGCCGAGGTGACGCGCAAGAGCCTGGTCACGCATTATTGCCCGAAGCGGCTGGCGCCTTTGTTCGCGGAAGGGGTGGATCTAGGGGTGCGGGAGCGGAACGGGCACCTGCACACGACCGGGCATTACCCGGGCCTGCCCGCTTCGGTTTGATCGGGCGGGGACGGATGCCAGGTGAAATCAAGCCGCCGCCCGAAGGCTGCGACGTCCACTGGCCCTATCGCGCCGATCCGCCGCAGCGGCTGAAGCGCCAGGACGGCATGTTCGCGCGCTACCTGGAGCGCGGCGGTCTGGCCCGCCCGCATGAGGACGTCGCCGGATTTCTTGCCGCCGAGCCGGGCAATGCCGGCGATATGGCGCGATTCTATTTCTTCTGCCTCATTCTCGACCAGCTTGCCAAGGAGGACGTGCCGGGCGAGTTCCTGGAATTGGGCACCTACAAGGGTGGCACCGCCACCGTGCTGGCAACCATGGCGCGCAAGCTGGGCCGGACGCTTTACGTGCTGGACACGTTCGAGGGCTTCGCCGCCGCCGATCTGGCCGGCATCGACGCCGACAAGCAAATGGAATTCGCCGATACCTCGCTGGAATCGGTGCGGAGTCTGGTTGGCGGCGAAAGTGTCGTGTTCGTGAAGGGGTATTTTCCCGCCACCGCCGCCAACCTGCCGCCCGGCGCACGCTATGCGCTGGTGCATATCGATTGCGACCTCTATGCGCCCATCAAGGCGGCGCTGGACTATTTCTACCCCCGCATGTCCCCCGGCGGCTTCATCATCGTGCATGACTACTCCAGCCTGCATTGGGACGGGGCGGAGCGCGCGGTGGATGAGTTCTTCGCCGACAAGCCCGAATCCCTGATTCCCCTGACCGATGGCGCCGGCAGCGTGGTCACGCGCAAGGCCCGCGCCAAGCCGGCGGGGCAGGCGCCGGTTTATGGCATGTGGCAATCCGCCGCCCATGGCGGGCTTTCCGACTGGCTGGGTGCCGGGTGGAGTGCCGCCGAGGACTGGGGCGTATGGGGAATCGGCCCGGCGCACACGCTGCTGATCCCAGTGCTTGTGGAGCCGGAACGAGACCTGAGCCTGAGCCTCGATGTCCATGCCTCCTTGCTGGGGGCGCGGACCACGCAAGAGGTGGACGTACTGGCCGGCGGCGAGCTCATTGCGACCTGGCGATTTACGGCGGCCGAGAACCGTGCGGTTCGTTCCGTGCGTGTGCCGGCACGGACCATGTTGGCGGAAGGGGGCGGGCAGCTGGCGGTGGAACTACGGCCGCGCGATTTGCGGACCCCGGTGGCGTTGAACCCGGCCACGCCGGAGCGCCGACCGCTGGGGGTGGCGCTGCATCGGATACGGACAGGGAGCGTCTGACCCGCCTCAGACGGTGACCGACCACAATGCGTACGCGGCCCTGCATACCGCAAGCCAGGATGCCGTGGCGGGCGCAGCGGACAACTGACCAGAAGGCGACATCTTGAAGCGATCCATATAGCCCATCAACAGACCCGGAGCGGCCTGTTCCACCGTTCCATTCGGATGCGACGCATCAGCGAGTTGGACGTATAGCAGCGTGTTCTTACCATAAGCCCGCATGGCGCGGTGCAACCGGTCGAGTTCTTCGGCGCTCAGCGCGCGATCGGTCAGCCGATAGACGAAAATCTTACTGCCTCGCTCCAGATCCTCGACGAACTTGCGGGTCAGGAACGTGAGCCGTCGGCAGGCAGAGGCGTACATGGCATCGAACGCCATTTCGTCCTCGTAGATGAAGGCACGCATGAACATCATGTCGCCGCGGCGATCACGCGTGCAATATTCGCCGCGTCCGCCGCTCACGGCAGTCAGGAAAAGCTCGGTGTTTTCGGGGGCTCCGACCCCCTCGAAACGATTCTCCAGGACCCGGACAAGCCCGTCATAGGGCATGTCCGCCCAACGCAGGAGGCCGAGCGGCTCGGCCCCGCAGTCGCGCTGGAAAATGCCGAATTCGCATCCCAGCGCGCGCCCGCCCAGACTCTCGAACTGCATCGCCAGATCGCGCACGCCGCTGTCGATACTGTCGGGATCGGGCTTCGGGGCGGGGGCGAACTGCGCGACGAGCGCCGACTCCGCGGCCGGATCGGTCTCCATCAACCGGATACGTGCCTCATAAAGCCGATGGCTGTAGTCTTTCGTCTCGGGGAAGCGCGTGGTCGCCTCGCCCCAGAGGCGCACGGCCTCGGGCCAGTCCTGCCGGCGTGCCGCGAGGTCGGCGCGCTCCGCCAATGGCGCGGCGGAATCGGGGAAGCGTTCCATCGCCGTTGCCAGCACCGCCTCGGCCGCCGCGCCATCTCCCGCCCGGGCCAGCGCGCGCGCATGTCCGGCGGCAACGTCGGGAGACAGCGGAAACCGAACCGCGGCGTCCTGATAACGGGAGGCAGCGGTGGCGGCGTCATCGCGATCGAGCGCGGCCTCGGCGAAAGCCAGCGCCAGGGCGAGGCTTTCCGGCATGACGGCGGCGCCTTCGCCGGCCAGCGCCTCGGCCGCCGGCGGTTGGCCCGCTTCGCGCAGAAGGCGGATGCCGTGCAGATAGCCCGGCTCATAATCCGGAAACCGCTCCCGCACGCGGGCCATGCGCGCCAGCGCCTCCGGCCGGTTCTTGTCCTCTGCACGGATCGGAAAGACGGGTAGCAGCGCGTAATCCAGCGCGAGGCCGGGATGGTCCGGCAGCCGCGCCATGCCGAGGGCGAGAATCCTGTCCGCTTCCTGCTGCATGGACTGGTCGCGCGCGGTCAGCGCCGCGCCAAGCCAGGCATCGGGCTGATCGGGCCAGCGGTCGCGCAATAACGAAAACCGCAGCGTCGCGTCGGGCCAGTTGCGCTGCCGGTAGGCGAGCCAGCCATGCTCCATCGCGATCTCGGCCGCATGGGGCAGGCGGACCATGCCTTCCGCGAGCAAGATTTCGGCGTCCTGGTAGCGCCATTGTTCGGCAAGCGCGCGCGCGGGCTGGACATAGGCTTCCGCGTGGTCGGGGAAGCGGGCGCGCACCGTGGCCCACCGGGCGATGGCTTCCGGCCAGTCGCGGGCGACCTGCGCGCGCCAGGCATATTCGGTCAGCGGGTTGCGGCTGTCGGGGAAGCGCTCCATGGCTTGCAGCAGCAGGGCGTCCGCGGCGGGATGGTCGCCGCTTTCCCGGAGGACTCGTGCCTCCGAGGTATATACGTGTTCGATGTCTGGCAGGTTGGCGGGGGCGTCGGGCGGGGACGGGCGCAAAGCGGACTCCGCCGCCTCGGCCGCAGCCTGCCATTCCCTCGCATATGGCAGCCCGTGAGCCAACGTCAACGCGCGCTCCCAAGCGCCAGCCGCACCCGCGGCATCACCGAGCGCCTCGAGAATCTCGGCCAATAACCGATATGCGTGCGGGTTGGCGTCATGCAGGGCGAGGCCACGCCGGACCGCTTCCGCCGCGCCCCGAAGATCACCCACTGCGCGGAGTAGCCGGGCTGACTGTTCCCAGTAATAAGGATCGTTCGGCGCGAGCGATGCGGCTTGCCCCATCGCCGCTGCTGCCTCGGCAGTACGATCCTGGCGGGCGAGCAACTCGGCCATGCGTCTGTGGTATTCGGGTTGGCGGCTGTCGGCATTGATCGCACGGCGCACGAGCATTTCGGCGGCGGCGACGTCCCCGTCACGCGCCATCAGGACACCGGCCGCGCCGAACCAGCTCTGGGCCGTTCCGCGTGCCGCCGCAATTTCCACGGCCGCAGATGCAGCCGCGCCCGATTGCGTGGCCGCGGCCCGCTTGTGGATAACGATCATCCCTTTCGCAAACGCAACGCGGTCGATCTGATCAAAACAATTCCGGAGGTCAGGGGTTTCTGCTTCGGGAGCAAGCCACTGCCGGGCCTTGCCGAGGGCAAGAGCGGAGAAATAGTCCCACAGCGACAGCGCCGCCGATCCCTGATGATGGGCGCTGGTTGGGCCGAAATGCATGTAGGTGTCTTCGATTACGTATAAGCCTCCGGCTTCCAGAACAGGGAACAGAGCCAGAAACGTCACCTGGATATCGGACGCGATGTGGGACCCGTCGTCGATGATGACGCTGGGGCGGTATTTGCGGGCCAACTCTCCCAGGAACGCCGCGTCGCTTTGTGAGCCGATCTCGATAACGACCCGGTCTCCGGCAAGATCGCGGCAGTGGGGGGAAATATCCACGCCTACGATGCGCGCCAGGGGAAGCCAACCGGACCACATGCGAAGGGAGGCGCCACCGAATATCCCGATTTCCATCAGGTCGATCGGAAGGTTCTGATATGGCCGAAGTAACTCCTCGTAGGTTCGGAGGTAATCGTTTCCCAATGAGGATTTATCCGTACCCTCAAAGATCCCAAGCGAATCAAGATCCAGATCCCGAGAGTCGCAGGGCGTCAGCGCGTGGGATTTTGTCGTTGTAACCATATCATCCCCGATGGCGAGCACGATATTCCTCCCGTAACCGTTCTGCGTCAGCCGCCACGCCGGCATTCTCAAGCGCCTCGATCCCGTGCCGGTACCCGTCCTCCCGGTCAGGGAACGCAGCACGAACTGCCTCCCAACGCGCAGCCGCCTTGGGCCAGTCCTGGCGCAAATGGGCCACCAATGCATGTTCCACCAGAGGCCAGGATTCGTCCGGGAACTGCTCACAGGCCAAGGCAGCCACGTCTTCCGCTTCCGCAAGGCGGTTCAGGGTCCGCAGCAGCCGTAAAGCCTCAATATAGCCGCCCGGATCACCGGGAAACCGCCGACGTATATCGGCCCAGCCCCGTATTGCCTCCTCAACTTGCCCGGCATTGGCGGCGATGCGGGCCGCTACAACCCCTATGGCAGGCTCCAGGGGCCAAGCCGAACGTGCCTCTGCAAGGCACGTCAGTGCCTCGCCCGTCCGGCCCAACTGGTGCAGCGCGTTGGCCGCTCCAATCGGTCCTTCTGGATGGATGGCAGCCAGCTCCAACCAGCGCTGGAGGGCAATGGCCCAATCACCGTGCGCTTCAGCCAATCGTCCGCTTTCCAGCTTAATCGATACATCTTCTGGGAGAACCCCCATCGCCCGCCGCAGCATCGTGCCTGCTTGATCCAGCCGGCCGAGGCGACGCAGGCACGCAATCTCGGCCGCCCGAGGCAAGGGGCGGAGGGGGAAGCGCTTCCGCGCCATCGTCCAACGGCGCGCGGCTTCGGCCCAATCACCCCGCCGCTCCGCCACCGTGGCATACGCTTCGCCGTATTCCGGCCGTTGCGGGTATCGTCGCTTGCCAGTCGCGGCCAGGCTCTCCGCCTCGTTCAAGTCGCCGAGTGTCAACAGGGTGTCCAGTGTGTCCGGACTGGATTCCACATAGGCCGGGATGTGGCGCCGAGCGAGTTCCAGATAATGTCTAGCGCCCACGTTATCGCCGATCATGGCTGCCGCTTTCGCCTGGCTTAATGGGTTGGCTTCGTCCAGGGCAAGGAGGTTCCGCTCTACTGCAACCGAGTGGCGGAGGGCCGCCATGGCCCGCCGACGTTCCAGCCACACGCCGATCGGTCCGTCGCCGAACGGCCAGGTCATGCCCCGACAAGCCGTCCGTCACGCTCGCTGCCGCGGTCATGCCCGCCCCGCATCACGCGACTTCCGCTGCCTCGGCGGGCGGCTCCAGGTCATCTTGCATGGCGAGGCATGCACGGGGTGGTAGGCGGTCAGCGAGGATCGCCGCGTTCGCGCACACACAAAGCCAAGCTTCGAACGGAATCTCTGGCACATTCTCGGGGGGAGCAAACCGCGCCATCCGGCCGCAAAGAAAACCGGGATGCAGTTCCTCTACCAGGCCGGCGGGATGCGCCGAGTCCGCATAGGTCAGCCACAGGAACGGTGCGCGCGATTGTCGGCGGAACGCCAGATACAGAGGAATAACCTCGGCCAAGTCGCGCCGCCGATGCGTTTTGCAGACGAATATCTTCTCCCCGGAATCGAGGTCTTCCAGAAATTTACGTCGGAGGAATGCTATCTTTCGGGCCTCACGTGACCGCATCTGCTCCTCGGTCGCTTCACCCTCAAACACAAAGGTATGGTACAGAAGCCCATAGCGATCTTCCGCAATCATCCACTCAGTCTTCTCGATTTGTGGCTTTATGTGCTCAGCTTCGCCCAATCCGGCAAATCTCTGGTCCAGGCCCCGGACCATTGCCTCGGGACGGGCACTCGAAAATCGTAGCAATCCGAGCGGCTCCGCGCCGCAGACCCGCTGGAAGAACCCTAATTCGCAATTGTCTCCGAGACTTTCAAATAAAAGCGCAAGGCTCTGCTGGTTCAGACCAGTGAGCCGCTCCACTTGCCTGGCCAAGTCTTTGCTACTTCTGGTGGTCAGCAAGTTGCAGACCCGTCCAGTACCTCCCGGAACAGCTGCAGAAAGTGCATGGATTCTGACGGATTCGAAAGCAAACCCCAGGACTCTTGTGTCCCCGCTGTTGGTAACTTCAGCGGGAGCCTGCGCGTCCACATGGGCAAACGTTAGGACCAGGTGTGACTCTTCCTGAGGCGGGCCTGGGATGTACCACGCATACGTTCCGGCCTCCGTGATCTCGCTCAGTCCCGCTGACTGGCCGTTGGCACGGATTTCGAGGTGTTGTCGTTCTAGCCGCGGCGGTGCGATAAAGGGCGCCAGAGCCAGCTCGATAAAGAAGCCATGAGCTCCGGCCTCTGGTGGCAGCACCAGCGCACTTTCGTGCCCTATTGACCAAGTGAAACCATCCTCTGCGCTAGACCAGCCGTGAAGCTGATAAGGCTCAGCATTGCCCGCGGCGCCGAAGCGCAGTTCCGTCGTGGTGTGGGTCAGCAAGGGGATCGATTCTCCCTCATTTTGAGTCTGTAGAGCGAAATCCGTGGGCTCCCCTGGCGGATGCGCGTTCGGAAAGTCCTCCGACGGCGGCACGGACGGCACGCTTCGACGATTGGCGATAAATCGTCGTTCATCCAGCTGATAAAGCGCAGCGTCGTCCGGTGCCTTTGTTGGAACGGTCTCCGGATCGCTTGGCGGCACGCCATCGGGGGCTACCGTTGGCTTGATCCCCTCGGCAGCAGGCGGACCGGCCCCGTCATAGCCGTCGGCCTGCATGGGGAGCGGCCGTCCGTCGCCCGCGGTATTTTGTTCCGCCAGAACCTCGTCGAGTCTTTGCCGCGCCTCTAAGCTTTCTGGATCGCGCACTAGGGCCAGCCGATATTTTTCGGCCGCCTCTAGTGGGCGACCAAGAATCCGGAGCAAATTACCAATATGCACGTGCAACCGTGCCGGCTTCGAATCCCGCATGGCTGCTTGTTCCGCCGCGGCAAGCGCCGCTGGGATTTGTCCCATCCGGGTCAGAGCATGGGAGAGACCGGCCAACGGGCCCATCGCATCCGGGGCAAATGCCGCAGCGGCGCGAAAGCATTCGGCCGCCTCTTCTGGCCGGGCAGACTCCATGAGTACATGCCCAAGCCGCTCACGTAGAGCCGGATCGTTCGGCCGCTCGATGATCGCTGCCCACAATGACGCTGCGATATCCAATTCGGGATCCTTGCGCTGGCGAAGGTTCGCAAGATGAGTGACAATCTCCGAATTTTCGGGCGCTGCCGACGCTGCGATTTCCGCGGCTTGCAATGCCTCCTGCCACCGCTCCGCACGCAGCAACCCGTGGCTGAGAGCCATATGGAACCAGCCTCCGGCGGGGGAGATCGCAGCTGCCCGCCGTAGCGGCTCCAGCGCCTCCTCCACCCGGCCCCAGGCCATCAGTTCCGCGCCCAGCATGTTGTGCAGGCTCGCTGCGTCGGGCAGCAGCGCCAGCGCCTCCCGAAGCCAAGCCTCGGCCTGATCGCGCCGCCCCAGCTTCACTGCCATCGCCGCCCGAAGCCCGATGAAATGTTCGTCGAACGGATCAAGTTCCACCGCCCGTTCCGCCGCTTCCGCCGCTTCCGCGTAGCGCTCTGTCGCCGCTAGACTATGACCCAGGGCGTAGAACTGCCGCCCGTCCGCCGGGTCGGCCGCCACCCCGCGCCGACCCGCGGCGACAGCCTCATGCGGCCGGCCGCAGCGGCGCAGGGCCTCCGCGTAGCCGAACCACCCGCCGGCCGAGGCCGGACAGCGGATCAGCCCCTCCGCCAGCAGGGGCAACGCTTTCTCCGGCTGCTCGCCCGCCAGCGCGATCCCTTCGGCCAGCGCCCGGTTCCACTCATAGCGGGCATACCGCAACGCGTATTCCGCGAATGTCTGCGGGGCCTCGTCATGAAATCGGTAGCGCGTGTCCGGTACGGCCCAGCGCAGCCCGAAATGTCCCGCAACCGAGGGATGCACCGGCAACTCGTTCTTCGGAAACGGCGTCACCCGCAGCCGCTCCCGCAGCCGTCGCACTGCGCCGGGCTCCGCCCCCATACGCGCGAACACCTGCTCGGCAAACGCCAGCGTCAGCCGCAGATTGGGGTGATGCGGCGTACGGAACACCGGTTCGTCACGGAAATGCTCCTCGATCACCTCCGCCAGATGATACCCACACGCCGCGTCGCGCGCCCGTTGCCGATCCATCACAATCTCGCGCAGCCGATCCAGGTTGCGCACGCTGTTCACGTCCAGCGCCAGATAGGCAGCCGCCGCGTCCTCGGGCGCTTCCCCGCGCTCCAGCACGCGGTTGAGCCAGCTATCGCCGATCTCCCCGTCATACGGCCCGCCGTGCAGGAACCACAGCGACTCGTTCCGCGGATGCGGCGCCCCGGCGAATGGCCACACGAACCCACCGCCCAGCAGCGGCACGAACAGCCGTTCCGCCTCGGCCCGAATACCGTCCAGTTCGGCCCTGGGCGCCACGTCCATCCGCTGTTCCACGATCAGGTCGGCCGCTTCCAGCGTCGCGGCCCGCTCCGGGGTCAGGTCCTCATACCCGGGCACATAATCCACCCGCTCGTCATCGCGTCCGGCAAACCGACTGTACAGTTGCCCCAACGCCTCCACTTGGCAGTTGCCCACGAACACAACCCGGCGCATCCACCACCTCCGATCCTGCCTATTCTCACGTCCCGTCGTGGCTTGTCCATCACCACGCCTCACCCCACGGTCACCCTCGCCTTGCCCCCCGAATGCCCGGAAACCCGCCGGACCCGCCCGCCCGCGCCGTACGCCCTTCGTAGCCCGGCCCTGCCCGGCATCCACGCCCTCCCCGCCCGACCCGCGCTATACTCGCCCCGTGCCCCACCTCACCCTCATCGCCGGCGAAGCCTCGGGCGACGCGCTCGGCGCCCGCCTCATCGCCGCGCTGCGCGCCCGCGCCCCCGCC
>JAKAZN010000037.1 GCA_021815835.1 Pseudomonadota bacterium | reverse complement strand
CGGCGAAGCCGCGCGGGAAGAAATTGGGCGAAGCCGCGCGGGAAGAAATTGGGCGAAGCCGCGTGGGAAGAAATTGGGCGAAGCGGCGCGGGAAGAAACTGGGCGAAGCGGCGCGGGAAGAAACTGGGCGAAGCCGCGCGGCTCAGAAATCCAGGTCCGCGTAATGCGGCGGCGGCGTCAGCCCCGCCACCCGATCCGCCAGCAGGCCGCGAAAACAGGGCCGCGACTTCACCCGGGCATACCATTCCTTCGCCGCCGGCGCCTGCTGCCAGTCGATCTCGCCGATATAGTCCAGCACCGAAAGCTGCGCCGCGGCGGCAAAATCAGCCAGCGAGATCGTCGCCCCGGCCAGCCAGGTGCGCGTCTCGGCGAGCCAGCCGATATACTCCAGATGCGGCCCCAGCGCGGCATACCCCGCCCGCAGCGCCGCCGCGTCTGGATTGCCGCGCCCCATCAGCCGCTTCATGTATTTTTCGCCGAGCAGCCGATTCGTGACCTCGGCGGCGAACTTGCCGTCGAACCAGGCGGCCAGCCGCCGCGCCTCCACCCGCTCGGCCGGGGCGCGGCTGAGCAGCGGCGTGTCGGGGTAGGCTTCCTCCAGATACTCCGCGATCACCGTCGAATCCGGGATCGCGAGACCGCTGTCTTCCAGCAAGGTCGGCACCGTCCCGGCGGGATTGAGATCGAGATATTCCCCGCGCCGTTCCCACACTTTCTCGACCCGCAGCTCGAACGGCAGCCGCTTCTCGGCAAGCAGGAGGCGGACCTTGCGGCTATAGGGGGAGAGCGGGAGGTGATAGAGGTAACGCATCGCGCCGCTTATCGCACCCGTCCCCGGACCCGCCAAGAGCGGACGCACCAAGGGTGAACGCGCCAAAAGTAACGGCCCGCGCGGCTAGCCCACGTCGCCGTCGAGCATCCCGAGCAGTGCGGCCATGTCCGCCGGCACCGGCGTCTCGAAGGCCAGCGCCGCCCCGGTCCGCGGATGGACGAATCCAAGCCGCGCCGCGTGCAACGCCTGGCGGGGAAAATCGAGCATGGGCCCGCGCGCCGCCGCCTCCAGGCCCCGCGCCGCCGCGGGGATCCGGCGCAGATAGACCGGATCGCCCACCAGCGGATGGCCGCGCGCGGCCAGATGCACGCGGATCTGATGCGTCCGTCCGGTGGCCAGCCGGCATTCCAGCAGGCTCGCGGCCCCGCCCCAGGCGCGCAGGGTGCGGTAGCGGGTCAGCGCCGCCCGCCCGCCGCCATGCGGGCGGATCGCCATGCGCTTGCGATCGCGCGGATCGCGCCCGATCGGGGCCTCGATCTCCCCGGCGGCGGGCTGGGGGCAGCCCCAGACCAGCGCGAGATAGAACCGCTCGGCGCTGCGGGCGGCGAATTGCGCGACCAGGCCGGCCATCGCCGCCTCGGTCTTGGCCGCGACCATCACGCCGGAGGTGTCCTTGTCCAGCCGGTGCACGATCCCCGGCCGCTGCTCCCCGCCGACCGCGAGCTCCGCGCCGCAATGGGCGATGAGCGCGTTGACCAGGGTGCCGTCCAAATTGCCCGGGGCCGGGTGAACCACCAGGCCGGCCGGCTTGTCGATCACGATCAGGTCGCGGTCTTCATACAGGATGACCAGCGGGATGGCCTGTCCCTGGGGACGGGCGGGGCGCGGGGTGGGCGGGCTCAGGACATAGACCGCGCCGGCCCGCGCCGGCCCCGAGGCATTCGTCTCCACGACCCCGTCCCGCGTCAGCGCGCCGGCCGCGATCAGCGCCTGGATGCGCGCGCGCGAGAGCGTGGGGAGGGCCGTGGCGAGGAACCGGTCCAGCCGGCCGCCGGCCGCCGCGGCATCGGCCTCGACGCGCAACGGGATGGGGGAAGGCTGGTCTGAAGGCTTGTCTGCCATGGGCGATGCGGATACCCCGGCCGGCGCATATGCGCGAGGGCGGAGGGCCGGGTGAAACTCCTGACGGCGGCGACGATCGGGATGGGGGTGCTGATCCTGCTCGGCACGACGGTGCTGCTGGTGACGATCGTCCATCGCGCGAACGCGCCGGCCGCGGCGGGAGCGCCGTACGCGCAAACCCTGCGGGAGCCGGCGGGAACCGCGATCGCCGGGATCGCGGGCGCGGGCGGGCGGATCGCCATCGCGCTGCATGGCGGCGGGCCCGACCGGGTGGTGCTGGTCGATCCCGTGACGGGGCGGGTCGCCGGACGGATCGGGCTGGCGCGGTAGGGCGCTACGCCGGCGCCAGCGCGCGCTCCTTCGCGCCGGCGAAATGCGGCATCACCTCGGTGCCGAAGCGTTCCAACTGCTCCAGCGCCACCGCCTTCGGCACGCCGACCGAGAGGCTGATCGACACCCGCTCCAGCCCCGGATAGGCGCGTTCCAGCTTCTTCAGATGCTCGATGATCTCATCGGGCGAGCCGCACAGGAACCCGCCCGAGGCGACCGCCTCCTCGATCCGCGGCAGCTTCGCGCCGGGCGCGCGGGCGGGATCGCGCATGATCTCGATCTGCGCCTCGCTCAGCGCGCGCACCAGGCGCAGCTCGCCGAACATCTTCATGTTCTCCTCGTAGTATTTCGCCGCCTCGGCCATCCCCTGTTCGCGCGAATCGGCCATGTAGAAATGGAACCCGAAGCACAGCCGCTCACCGAGCGCGATCTCCTTGCCCAGGCGCCGGTGCGAATCCTGCCAGGCGAGCACGGTCTTGTGCATCGCGCCGCCCTCGGCCGAGCCGCCGCCCACCATGCCTTGGATGCCATGCTTCGCCATGAAATCGAGCGCGCGTTCGGACCCGCCCTGGATCGGCTGCCAGCATTCCACCGGCAGACTGCGCGGGCGCGGCACCAGGGTCAGTTCCTTGAGGTCGTAGCCGCGATACGGCACCTCCGGCGGCAGGGTGTAGTGCTTGCCCTTGTGGGAGAAGGCGCTGTTGTTGAACGCCTTGAAGACGATATCGACCTGTTCTTCGAACAATTCACGGTTGGCGTTCTGGTCCAGCAGGGGCGCGCCGAAGGTCTCCACCTCCCGCGTGTGATAGCCGCGCCCGACGCCGAAGGCGACGCGCCCGCCGGTCAGGTGATCGACGGTGGCGAAATCCTCGGCCAGCCGCAGCGGGTGCCACATCGGCGCGATGTTGAAGCCGCAGCCGAGCCGCAGCCGCTTCGTCCGGTGCGCCAGATGCAAAGCCAGCATCAGCACGTTCGGGATGCACTCGTAGCCCTCGCGCTGGAAATGATGCTCGGCCATCCAGAAGGTGTTGTAGCCGAGCCGGTCCATCAGCCGCGCCATCGATTCCGCCTTGTCGAACACCGAGGCGAGGTGTTCGTCCGTCTGGCGCCGCTCGTTCACCGGGATGCCGCCATAGCCGACATTTTCCAGGTCCACGTGACCCGCGAACAGGCTGTCGAATTTCGTGATCATCCCTGGTTTCCTTCCCGATGCGACGATGGGTTGGCGGAAGGCTAGGGCGGTTTACCGGCCGCGGGAAGGGCTGGGCGGGACCGCGCGCGGGGGCTAGCGTGCCGCCATGCCGCGCCGCCCTCCCCCGCCCGCGCCGACCCGCTGCACCTGGGCCGAGGGCAGCGATTCGTTGCGCCTCTATCACGACGCCGAATGGGGCGCGCCGCTCCACGACGACCGCGCGCTGTTCGAACTGCTGTGTCTCGAAGGCGCGCAGGCGGGGCTCTCCTGGCGCAGCGTGCTGGAACGGCGGGAGGGATATCGCGCCGTCTATCACGGCTTCGCGATCGATCTTGTCGCCGCGATGACGGATGCCGCGCTGGAGGAAATCCTGCGTGCCGGCCCGGTGATCCGCAACCGCCTGAAAGTATTTTCTGTGCGCGCCAATGCTCGCGCCGCGCAGGCGGTGATCGCGACCGAGGGCAGCCTGGATGCGTATCTTTGGTCCTTCGTCGATGGCCGCACGATCGTGGCGCGCTCGCCCGCCCCGCCGGCGCGGACCGAGGCCTCGGAACGCATGAGCCGCGCGCTCCGCGCCCGCGGCTTCCGATTCGTGGGTGCCACGATCTGCTACGCCTTCATGCAGGCCGCCGGGTTGGTGGATGACCACCAGCCCGGCTGCTTCCGCGCCCGCGGCTAAGTTCAGCGCGGCCATGCGTCGTGCCGTGTCTGCCGCCCCGGCATCGTGGCGACTGAGAGTGGATGAACGCCGGGGCGCGGGTCTCGGCGAAACCCGGCAACCATGCCATCGAACGATGTGGGAAAGGGCCGGGGGGCGGGCGCGCCACCCCCCGGGAAGCCGGCGTTCAGCGCGGCAGGTCGTCGTGCTTCGTCTCGCGTCCCAGCAGCACGCCCACGATGCTGAGCAGGGCGAACCCCGTCATCACCGCCGCCGCCTTGGCGAAATTACCGCCGAACGGCGCCACCAGCAGCCCCGCCACCAGCGGACCGAAACTGGTCACCAGCCGGCCCGAGCCGTTGCAGAAGGCAACCGCCGTGCCGCGCATATGGGTGGGGAACAGTTCCGGCAGATAGACCGCGTGACCGGAGAACACGCCGAACACGCAGAAGCCGAACAACGGCAGGATGTAGGGATAAGGCCCCCAGGTGCTCGCCCCCAGATAGAGGCCGCAGCCGAACACCAGGGTACCGAGGCTGTACAGGATGATCGTCGGCCGCCGCCCCAGCGCGTCGGCGATGAAGCCGAACGAGCCGTACCCCAGGATGCCGCCGACGCCGAACATCTCCATCCCGAGCGTGATGTAGGGCACCACGGCGGCACCGGTGATGCCCTGCTTGTGCAGCATGATCCCCTGGATCGTCGGCAACCAGATCTGACTGGTCCAGATCGCAAGCAGGGTGCCGGTGGCGAACAGCAGCCCCACCATCGTGCTGTAGCGGTTCTCATCGTTGAACAGCTGCAGCCAGGAGAAGCGCATGAACTCCTTGTCGTGCTCGGTGTGGTGCTGCGCGGCGGCCAACGCCTCCCGCCGGGCGCGCACCGCGGCGAAACGTTCCGGTTCCACCATGCCGCGCCGCATCATCAGCAGCAGCAAGGCGGGGATGATGCCGGCGAAGAACACCACCCGCCAGCCATAACCGGCGAGGAAATGGTATTCCTGCGCGGCCAGCAGATTGCCGAACGCCGCGCCGGTCATCATCAGGCCCAGCACCCGGGCGCGGGAATTCTCGGCGAACGCCTCTGCCACCAGCGGGATCCCGACCACGAGTTCCGCCCCGGTGCCGAGCCCGCCCAGGAAGCGGAACAGCCCGAGTTGGAAAACCGTATGCGCGAAACCCTGCATCGCGGTGAACACGCTGTACATCGCGATGCTGATGAAGAGCGTCCGCACCCGGCCGATATAATCGGCCACCGTGCCGAAGATGAAGCCGCCGAACGCCCAGCCGAGCAGCCCGACCATCGCCAGATAGCCGCCCACCCTGCCGATCACCGCCACCGAGGCGGTGCCGCCCACCAGTTCCGTCACCGCCGGTTTCAGAACGAATGCGAACAGGGTGAAATTCGTGCCGTCGAGCGTCCAGCCGAGCCAGCAGGCCATGAAGACCATCCACTGGTAGCGGCTGAAACCGCGAATCCAGGACAGGCCACCGCCCATCGTCTGTTCTTGTTGCATGTCCCCTCCCAGGGATCGGATCGTCGTTGCGTGAGGTATCCGACGGATTTTCCCGTCCCGCGACGGTTATCCGCCGCGATGCATCCCGGACCGGCGAGGCCGCGCGGGACGCTGCGCCGGGTAGCATGACCGAGTGGGGGAGCCGGCGCAACAAGAAGCAGCCCTGGAGCGCCTGACCCGCCGGCCAGCCCTATCCGCCGAGCGCTCGCGCATAGGCCGCAACGGTCGCGGCAAAACCCAGCTCCAGCGCATCCGCCGTCAGCTCATGGCCGATCGAGGCCTCCGCCAGGAACGGCGCGTCGTGCACCAGCCCCGGAATGTTTCGCAAGTTCAGATCGTGCCCCGCGTTCACCACCAGCCCCAGATCCCGGGCCGCCACCGCCGCCGCCACGCACGCCGCCAGCGTCGCCGCCGCGTCCCCGGCACGGAACCCGGCCGCGTACGTCCCGGTATAGATCTCCACGCCATCCGCCCCGCTCGCGCGCGCGCGCGGCGCCACGGCGGGATCGGGATCGATGAACAGGATCACCCGCGCGCCCAGAGCGCGCAACGCCGCGATCGCGGGCTCGGCCACCGCGCGTTCCGCCGCGTCCAGCGCCCAGCCGCGCTCGGAGGTGAACGCATCCGGCGCATCGGGCACCAAGGTCACCTGTTCCGGCCGGGCCGCGCGCACGATCTCCATCAGGCGCGCATCCGGGTACCCCTCGATATTCAGCTCCATCCCCGGCCGCCGCCCGGCCATGACCCGCGCGATCGCGGGAATGTCGGAGGCGCGGATATGCCGTTCATCGGGACGCGGATGCACGGTGATTCCGCGCGCCCCGGAGCGCAACGCCAGGGCCGCGAAATGCGCGACATCCGGCACGCCGGTGTGGCGGGAATTGCGCAGCAGCGCCACCTTGTTGAGATTGACACTCAGCCGCGCCATCACGCCATCTCCGCCCGCGCCGCGGCGATCGCCGCGTTCAGAGCCCGCACCCCGGCGGCGGGACCCTCGGGATGGTTCCACACCGCGCCCACCACCGCCAGGAAATCCGCCCCCGCGCGCACCAGTGGCGCGCAATTCCCGGCGGTGATGCCGCCGATCGCGCAACAGGGCAGTTCCATCATCTCCGACCACCAGGCAAGGATGTCGGGGGCGATCGTCGCCGAGACCTCCTTCGTCCCGGACGGAAAGAACGCGCCGAAGGCGACGTAATCCGCCCCGTCCTCACCGGCCGCCATCGCGAGATCCCGGCTGCCCTTGCAGGTCACCCCCAAGGTGCGATCGGGGCCGATCAGCGCGCGGGCCTGGCGGGCCGGCATGTCCTCCTGGCCCACATGCACGCCGTCGCTGCCGGTTCCGGCCACCAGATCGGCGCGGTCGTTCAGCAGGAACGCCACGCCGCGCGATTGCGCGACCGGGCGCAGCGCGTCGATCGCGCGCCGCCAGCCGTCATCCGCCACGTCCTTGAGCCGGAGCTGCACCGCCGCGACATCGCCCGCGTCCAGCGCCGCGGCCAGAAGATCGGGGAACCGCGCGGGATCGATCGCCGGGGGCGTGATCAGATAGACGCGGCACCCCTCCCCGGCGCGATCCGCCATCGCCCGGTCAGTCCTTGCTCAGGTAGATATCGACGATCTTGGCAAGCATATCGAGCGCCTGCTCCTTCGGCCGCTGGAACGTGTTGCGCCCGATGATGGAGCCGTTGGCGCCGCCGTCGCGCAGGCCCTTGATCTCCTCGAACACGGCCTCCAGCCCCTTGGCCTCGCCGCCCGAGAACACCACCACGCGCTTGCCGGCGAATGCCGCCTGCATGACGTGCTCGACCCGCCTGGGCAGGGTCGAGATGTCGACCTTGTCGTAGGATTTCCGTGCCGCCTCCAGCCCGATATGCTGCGTCGGCGGCTTCACCTTGATGATGTTGGCGCCCATCAGCGCGGCCATGTGCGCGGCATAGGCACAGATATCGACGGCGGTTTCCGCGTTCTTATCCAGCGCCGGGCCGCGCGGATAGGACCAGACCACGACCGCGAGGCCGCAGGATTTCGCCTCCGCGGTCAGTTCGCGCAGTTCCTCCATCTGCGCGAAGGCGTATTCGCTCGCGGGATAGATGGTGAAGCCGATGGCGGCGCAGCCGAGCCGGAGCGCATCCTTCACGCCCGCCGTCACCGCCTGGTCCTTGCTGGTGGCCAGGCTGTTCGATGAGTTCACCTTCAGGATGGTCGGCAGCGCGCCCGCGTAGGTATCGGCCCCGGCGGCGATCATGCCGAGCGGCGCGGCATAGGCCGACAGCCCGGCATCGAGCGCCAACTGGTAGTGATAATGCGGATCGTAGGCGGGCGGGTTGGGCGCGAAGCTGCGCGCCGGGCCGTGCTCGAAGCCCTGATCGACGGGCAGGATCAGCACCTTGCCGGTGCCGCCGAGCTTGCCGTGCATCAGGATGCGGGCGAGGTTCGCTTTCACCCCGGGCGGATCGCCCTCATACCAGTCGAGAATCTTCTTCACCCGCTGGGAGACGCGCATCGGAATTGCCTTTCGTTCCTGGACTGGCCTTGGCGCCGTCTAGCCCAGCCGGACGGGCAAGTCACGTCCCGGGGCGGAGGTTCCGGGCGCGCGCTCCAGCCAGGCCGCCAGACGCGGCGCCGCGCCGGGGACAGCCAGATCGAG
Organism: Pseudomonadota bacterium; assembly: GCA_021815835.1. Classification (GTDB taxonomy): domain Bacteria; phylum Pseudomonadota; class Alphaproteobacteria; order Acetobacterales; family Acetobacteraceae; genus JAJZVS01. Next base: position 1,100 of record JAKAZN010000037.1, on the reverse strand, counting down.
CGCCGGCGGTGCCGCCGGCAGCACCAACGCACCGACTTCCCGCGCGGCGGCGGCGACGGCGGCGAAACCGGGCGCGTCCGGCGACAACACCAACAGGCTCTGGCCCAGCCGCAGCGTGGCCAGCGCGGCGCCCGGCGCGTCGGCGCAATCGAGGATATCCACGGCCGCGGCCTTGGGAAACTCCCGCCGTCCGAGCGCGATCAGCGCAAGCCACCAGCCGCACCCGCCATAGACCCCGGCACCAGGCGCCGAAAGCAGCACGACCGGCCGTCCCAGGGCCAACACCACGCGCAGCCCGTCCGCGCCATGCACGATCACGGCGGGCGGCAGGCCTACCAACCCCGCCGGCCCGGATTCGAAGCGGGATCCGCGCGTCATGCTTGACGTTCGCCCGGTTCGCCGCGCATTTCAACGTCCGACCCGAACCCCCGGGCGTTGCAGCGGAGCGACCGAGAATGGCCCCCGACCCGGACAGCGCCGACACCGCCGACAGCGCCGCCCGCCTGGAAGCCGCGCTGGAACGCATCGCCCGGCTCGCGCATCCCCCTCACCCCGGGCCTGGCCCTGACGCTGGCCCTGGCGCTGGCCCTGGGCCGGAGGCCGGCGCCGGCGTGGCGGTCGCAGAGCGGCTCGATCGCATCATCGCGCGCCTGCACCGGGCGCTGGAGGAAGGCGCATGATCCCGGCAACGCGCCGATACCATGGAGACTCCGCATGGCCCAGGTGACCGTCCGCATCAACGGCTTCGGCTACCCCGTCGGCTGCCAGGACGGGGAGGAGCCGCATCTGATCGCCATGGCCTCGGAAGTCGATCGCCGGGTCGAGAGCATCAAGGCCGTCGCCGGCGCCGGTAGCGAGGCGCGCATGTTGGTGATGGCCGCGCTGCTGCTGGCCGACGATCTGCACGAAACCCGCGCCGCGCTCGCCGAGGCCCGCGCACGCACGGACCCCGCGCCCGCGCCGAACGCCGCGTCCGACGCGGCGGCGCAGGCGCGCGAGCAGCGCCGGCTCGCGCGGCTGGCGAAACGGGCCGAGGACATCGCCGACGGGCTGGAACTCAAGGCCTGAAGGCACGCCGCGAGGCGCGGTGCGTTCGGGTG
>JAKAZN010000036.1 GCA_021815835.1 Pseudomonadota bacterium | reverse complement strand
TCCGGTCGATGGCACGTTCAATTTCGCCACCGGCGTACCGCTGTTCGCCGTGATGGCCGCGGCGGTGGTGCGTGGGCGGGTTGCGATGGCGGCGATCTTCGACCCGATGGCCGATGACACGGCGTTGGCGATTGCCGGCGCTGGGGCGTGGCTGGAGACGCCGTCCGGCGCACGGACGCAGCTGCGCGTGGCGGCCCCGGCCGAGCCACCGTCCATGGCCGGCGTGGTGTCGTGGCAGTTCATGCCGGAGGCGTTGCGTGCGCGCGTCGTTTCTCGCCTGCCGCGCTTGGCGGCGACCTGGAATTATCGGTGCGCGGGGCACGAATACCGGTTGGCGGCCTCCGGCGGATGCCATGTGCTGGTCTATCACCGGCTGCTGCCCTGGGATCATGCGCCCGGGTGGTTGCTACACCGGGAGGCGGGCGGATTTTCGGCCGCGTTCGATGGGGCAGAGTACAGTGTGGAGCGGACCGCCGGAGGCCTGCTCTGCGCGCCGGACCGGGCGGCCTGGGCGGCGACGCACGCGGCGCTGCTGGCGCCATGAGGCTCGGCCCGTCGAACGGGCCGAGCCGGATGTCGCGGTCTTAGCGCTTGCTGAACTGTGTCTTGCCGAACAGGATCTCCCGCTCCTCGGCGCTCATCGCCCCGCGGCGCTGGTTCTCCGACAGCACCTCCACGCCGCGCTGTACGGCGGGGCGAGCGGCGATCGCATCGTGCCAGCGGCGGATATGCGGATAGTCGGCGAAATCGATCCCTCGCCGGTCCGGATTGCGCACCCATGGGAAGGTGGCGATATCGGCGATGCTGTACTCGGCCCCGGCGAGATATGGCGCCTCCGCCAGCCGGGTTTCCAGCACGCGATGCAGCCGCTTCACCTCGTTCGTGTAGCGTTCGATCGCGTACGGCAGCTTCTCCACCGCGTAGTTGGCGAAATGGTTGTACTGGCCGAACATCGGCCCAACGCCGCCCATCTGGAACATCAGCCATTGCAGGCAGGCATAACGGCCAGCCGGATCGGTGGGGATCAGCTTGCCGCCGGTCTTCTCCGACAGATAGATCAGGATCGCGCCCGATTCGAACAGGCGCAGCGCCTTGCCGCCAGGGCCATCCGGATCGACGATGGCGGGAATGCGATGGTTGGGGGTGATCGCGAGGAATTCCGGCGTGAACTGCTCGCCCTTGCCGATATTGATCGGAACGACCTTGTATGGCAGTCCAAGCTCCTCCAGCGCGATATGAATCTTGTGACCGTTCGGCGTCGGCCAGGTCCAGGCTTCGATCATGGGAGTGCTCCCGGGAATGATGTGAAGGATCGTTCGGTGGAACCGTAGCGAGACGCGTCCCTGGCGGCAAATTGACCGCCGCCACGCCACTGCCTAAGCAGGCGGCACGTTCCGATCGGGACGTTCCCTCTCGCCCCGGGACACGGGCGACAACCCAGGAATGCCCGCTGCCCATGTCCCCGCCGCCCGCCACTATCCCCAAGGCCTGGCCGTTCGAGGAAGCGGCCACCGTTGCCGCCCGCCTGGCCGCCTCCGGCAAGGGGATCGCGTTGTTCGAGACAGGCTACGGCCCCTCCGGCCTGCCGCATATCGGTACCTTCGGCGAAGTGGCGCGGACCAGCTGGGTGCGGCACGCCTTCACGCATCTCACTGGCCTGCCGTCGCGGCTGATTGCCTTCAGCGACGACATGGACGGGCTGCGCAAGGTGCCGGACAACGTCCCCAACAGGGACATGCTGGCAGCCTATCTCGGCCAGCCGCTCACCCGCATCCCGGATCCGTTCGGCGGGCACGAGAGTTTTGGCGCGCATAACAACGCGCGGCTGCGCGCGTTCCTCGATTCATTCGGATTCGAGTACGAATTCGCCTCCGCCACCGACTATTACACCTCCGGCCGGTTCGACGCGGCCTTGCTGCGCGTGCTGTCTTGCTTCGACGACGCGATGGCGGTCATCCTGCCGACCCTGGGGCCGGAGCGGCGCGCCACCTATTCGCCGATCCTGCCGATCCATCCGCGCACCGGACAGGTGATGCAGGTCACGATCGATCGGAGAGACGCCGATGCCGGCACCGTCGTCTGGCGCGATCCCGAGACGGGCGAGGCGTTCGAGACCAAGGTGACCGGCGGCGCGGCCAAGCTGCAATGGAAGGCGGACTGGGCGATGCGCTGGTTCGCCCTCGGCGTCGATTACGAGATGTCAGGCAAGGACCTGATCGATTCCGTGCGCTTGTCGGGCCGCATCTGCCGCATCCTGGGCGGGGTGCCCCCCGAGGGCTTCACCTACGAGCTGTTCCTGGACGAGCAGGCGCAGAAGATCAGTAAATCGAAGGGCAACGGGCTGTCGGTGGAGGAATGGCTGCGCTACGCGCCGCCGGAATCGCTCGGCCAGTTCATGTACCATCAGCCGCAGCGCGCCAAGCGGCTCTATTTCGACACGATCCCGCGCGCGGTGGACGACTACCTTGCCAACGCCGCCCGCCTGCCCACGCAGCCGGCGGCGGAGCAGGCCGCCAATCCGGCTTGGCACATCCATGCCGGGCGCCTGCCCAACCATGGCGGCAGCCCGGTCCCGTTCGCCATGCTGCTGAACCTCGCCAGCGTGGTGAACGCCGAAACCCCGGACATACTCTGGGGATTTCTGCGCCGCTACGCGCCCGACGCCACGCCGGAGACGATGCCGTTTCTCGATCGGCTGGTCGGCCATGCGATCGCCTATTACCGCGACTTCGTCCGTCCCACGAAACGCTACCGGCAACCTGACGCCGTCGAGCGCGCCGCGTTGGCTGACCTTGCGGAGACCCTGAAATCCGTTGATCCGGGAAGCTCCGCCGAGACCCTGCAGAACCTGGTCTTCGAAGTGGGCAAGCGCCACCCATTCCCCGAACTGCGCGCCTGGTTCGCATGTCTCTATCAGGTCCTGCTCGGCCAGGCCGAGGGGCCGCGCTTCGGCGGGTTCGTCGCTCTCTACGGTCTCCCCGAAACCATCGCCCTCATCGAGGCCGCCCTCGTCCGGCCGGCCGAGCCGGCGTGAGAACGGGCGGCGGGGCCGAAGGGGCGGCGCTCCTTCGCCTTGCCAGTTGAGCCGCGATGCCACGCGCGCTTCGGCATGTTCCCGCATTGCTTGGGGCGGCGCTGTTGTTCGCCGCGCTGTATGCGGTGCAGCGAGCGTTCCGCCACCTGCGCCTGGATGCCATCGGGCGGGCACTCGACGCGATCCCGCCGCGGGCGCTTGGCCTGGCGTTCCTGTTCACGATCCTGTCCTACGCCGGCCTGACGATCTATGATCGTCTCGGAACCATCTACGCGGGCCGCAAGGTCGGCTACGTGCGTGTCGCCTTCGCCTCGTTCTGTGCCTACGCGCTGTCGCACAGCCTGGGCTTCGCGGCGGTTTCGGGTGCGGCGGTGCGCTATCGCCTGTATGCCCAATGGGGGCTGACGCCGGGCCAGATCGCGCGGGTGGTGGCGTTCTGCAGCCTGACTTTCGGGCTGGGCGGGATGGTGCTCGGTGGTGCGATCCTGTTCATCGAGCCGGGGGCGGTGCCCTATTTCGGCGCGCATGTGCCGTGGGGCGTATTCTACGGCTTCGGCGCGCTGCTGTGGGGGATCGTCGCTGGCTATGTCGGGCTGGCGCGCCTGATGGGGACCATCCGGCTGTTCGGCCACGCGATCGAACTTCCGGGCTTCCGCATGGCGCTCGCGCAGGTGGCGTTGGCAACGGCGGACGTGGCGCTGACGGCGACGATCTTTTGGGTGCTGGTGCCGCACGCGCCCGGGCTCACCTGGCTGATCTTTCTGGGGATCTATGTTGGTGCCTACACCGCCGGTCTCGCGGCCAATGTGCCGGGCGGGCTCGGCGTGTTCGACAGCGCGGTGCTGTTCGGCCTCGCGCCCTATCTGCCGCCCCCACGCATCGTCGCGGCGATCGTGGTGTTCCGTCTCTACTACTACGTCATTCCATTGCTTCTGGCCGGCAGCCTGTTCGCCGCCAACGAGGCGTTGATGCGGGGCGGCGCGCTGATCGGGCGATTCGGGCGGCTACCCTGGATACGGACGCTGGCGCGAGCACCCGAGCCAGATTTCGCGCTGACCGCGGCGACCGGCGCGGTGGCCTTGAGCGGGGTATTGCTGCTGGGGCTGGGTTTGCTGGCCCCGACCGTCGCGCCGGGCGCGGCCGGGTTGGCGGCGGCAGCCGGACAGTTCGGCCCGTCCCTGATCGGCGCCCTGCTGGTGGTTCTGGGCGCCACCCTGGCGCGGCGCGTGACTCTGACCTGGTGGCTGACCCTTCTCCTGCTCGCGGTCGGCACGGTCTTCGTCGCGACCCGCGGGGGACCGGCCTGGATCGCCGCTGAACTGGCCCTGACGGCGGCGATGCTGACGCCGTTCCGCATCCGGTTTTACCGGCCGGCGCGCCTGCTGCACGGCAAACTGGAACCGTCCACCGCCACGACCTTGCTCGCTCTGGTGGTGGGCGTACTGGGGCTGGTCGGCTTTCGTCGGGGCGTGGAGGGGCTGGTGGAGACCTCCTGGTGGGGGATCGTGCTGTCGGCGCGCGCGGCTCCGGGGCTTCGGGTAAGTGTCGCGCTGACGGTCGTGCCCGGATTGCTCGCGCTGTGGTTCCTGTTGCGCCCGGGACGGGTCCGGTCCGGCGCGTGGGACGAAGCCGCTCGCGTCCGCCTGGCGGAATTCGCCGCCTCCTTGCCCGAACGGGCCGATGGGGTCGTGTGGGGGGAAGCCGGGCGGGCGGGGATTCCTTTCCGTCGGATTGGCCGGGTCCTGCTTGGCCTGAACGATCCGCTGGGGCCCGAGAGCGACCATGTCTCGGCGATCTGGCGGCTGCGCGATCTGGCGGCGCAGGAGGGGCGCGACCCGGCGATCTGGCAGGCCGGTCCCGGTTTGCTCAAGGTGTATGGCGATCTCGGCTTGGCGGCGTTGCCGCTGGGTCCGGACGGGATGCCGCTGCCCGTGCCGGAGGCGGTCAATGCAACGCGGTTCCTGGTCTGCGTCGCCGAGCGTGACCTCGCGCTGCTGCTGCCGATGCTGCCGGGACTGGCGCGCGAGGGCCGGGCCTCGGTCAGCCCGCCGCGGGCCGGCGTTTCATGAACGCCGCGCGCAGGCAGGTGGCGACGATTTCGCCGCGCTGGTTGATGCCCTGATGCTCGAACTCCACCACCCCGGCCTCGGGGCGGGAGCGGCTGGAGCGCAGGCCGCGCACGATCGAGCGGGCGCGGATCGTATCGCCATGGAACACCGGCTTCGGGAACTCGACCTTACTCATGCCGAGATTGGCGATGGTGGTGCCGAGGGTCGTTTCCCCGACCGTCATGCCGATGACCAGTCCCAAGGTAAAGATGCTGTTGACCAACGGGCGGCCGAATTCGGTCGTCTTGGCGAATTCAGCATCGAGGTGCAGCGGCTGCGGATTGAGGGTGAGGCAGGTGAACAGCACGTTGTCGGCCTCGGTGACCGTGCGCGACATGGCGTGCTCGAACACTTGGCCTTCGTGGAATTCCTCGAAATAGAGGCCGGACATCGACGTCTCCGTAAGCGGGCTGCGGGAAAGCAGCCCCCACCCCGCACGGGGAGGGGGCGGGGCGCCTAGCGTTCCAGGCACATGGCGACACCCATGCCGCCGCCGATGCAAAGTGTGACCAGGCCCTTCTTGGCGTTCCGCTTGCCCATCTCGTGCAGCAGGGTCACCAGCACGCGCGCGCCAGAGGCGCCGATCGGGTGGCCGATGGCAATCGCGCCGCCGTTTACGTTCACTTTCGTCGTATCCCAGCCGAGGTCCTTGTTGACCGCGATCGCCTGGGCTGCGAACGCTTCGTTGGCTTCGATCAGGTCAAGATCGTCGGCCGTCCAGCCGGCGCGGCCGAGCGCCTTGCGGGTGGCGGGGATCGGCCCGGTGCCCATCACGGCGGGATCGACGCCGGCGGTGGCGAAGGCGGCGACGCGGGCGAGCGGGGTAAGGCCGCGCCTGGCGGCCTCGGCCGCCGCCATCAGCACCAGGGTTGCCGCTCCGTCGTTGATGCCCGAGGCATTTCCGGCGGTGACAGTCCCATCCTTGCTGAACGCTGGGCGCAGCTTGGACATGGTTTCCAAATTCGAATCGTGACGGATGTATTCGTCGTCCGCGACCACGGTATCGCCCTTGCGGCCCTTGATGGTGACGGCGACGATCTCGTCCTTGAAACGCCCGGTCTTCTGCGCTGCGCTGGCCTTGTGCTGGGAGCCGACGGCGAACGCGTCCTGCTCCTCGCGGGTGATCTGGTGCGCGCGGGCGACATTCTCGGCCGTCGTGCCCATGTGGTAGCCGTGGAAGGCGTCCCAGAGGCCGTCCTTCAGCATGGTGTCGATGAACTCAACGCTGCCCATCTTGGTGCCGGCGCGGAGATAGGCGGCGTGGGCGGAGGTGCTCATGCTCTCCATCCCACCGGCGGCGACGATGGCGCTCTCGCCGGTGCGGATCTGCTGCGCGGCGAGCGCCACAGCGCGCAGGCCGGAGCCGCAGACCTGATTGATGCCGAAGGCGGTCTTGGCGTCCGGCAGGCCGGCGGCGCGGGCGGCCTGGCGGGCCGGATTCTGGCCTTCGCCGGCAGCGAGGACCTGGCCCAGGATGACCTCGTCCACATCGCCGGCCTCAATCCCGGCGCGCGCGATCGCGGCCTGGATGGCGGCGGTTCCGAGGACGTGGGCCGGAACCGCGCCGAAGGCGCCGGCAAAGCTGCCGACCGGGGTGCGGGCGGCCGAGACGATGACGACGTCGTCCATTGCGGGTTCTCTCCCTTGGGTGGGCGCGCCGGAACGGGCCGGCGGCGCGTGTGACGGGGCAGGTTTACGCCGGATACCGCGGGTGCGAAAGCGGCCTGCCAGCGTCGACCCACGGGTGAGGTGGTTGGCCGGGCGGGCAGTGCCTATATTCCGGGTGAACAGCTTCTTCTGGAGTGATGACGATGGCGGTTGGCGTGAATTCCGAAACGACGCTGGATCTTGGGCCGATCCCAGTGACGGTGTTGACCGGCTATCTGGGCGCCGGCAAGACCACCCTTCTCAACCGTATTCTGAGCGAGCAGCATGGCCGAAAATACGCGGTCGTGATCAACGAGTTCGGCGAGCTCGGCGTCGATAACGACCTGGTGGTCGATACCGACGAGGAAGTGTTCGAGATGAACAACGGCTGCGTCTGCTGCACCGTGCGCGGTGACCTGATCCGCATCGTCGGTGGGCTGATGAAGCGCCGGGAGCGGTTCGACGGGATCATCATCGAGACGACTGGCCTGGCGAATCCCGCCCCGGTGGCGCAGACGTTTTTTATCGACGAGGGCGTGCGGGCCAGGACCAAGCTGGACGCGATCGTCACCGTGGTCGATGCGAAGCATGTGCTGGCGCGGCTCGCCGACAGCCACGAGGCGGAGGATCAGGTCGCGTTCGCCGATGTAATCGTACTGAACAAGACGGATCTGGTTTCCGCCGAGGAGCTCGATGCGGTCGAGGCGCGCCTGCGCCAAATCAATCGCTTCGCTGTGATCCACCGCACCGAGCGCGCGGCGCTGCCGATCGCACAGGTGCTGAACCAGGGCGCGTTCGACCTGGCGCGGGTCCTGGAACGCGAGCCGGATTTCCTGGAAGACGACGCGCACGAACACAATGATGACGTGACGTCGGTGAGCTTCGAGATATCCCAGCCGGTCGATCCCGAAAAATTCAACGCGTGGATTGGCGCCTTGCTGGCCGACAAGGGGTCGGATCTGCTGCGAACGAAGGGGATCCTGAGCTATCAGAACGAGGATCGGCGGTTTGCCTTCCAGGCCGTGCATATGATCGCCGACGGCGATTATATTGGGCCGTGGAAGCAGGGCGAGAAGCGGGTCAGCCGGATCGTGTTCATCGGGCGCAACCTGAATCGCCCGCAGTTGCGCCGGGGCTTCGAATCCTGTCAGGCGGTATCGTGAGCGAGGCGACTGAGGCGCGTTTTGCGGTCGAGACGCGGGGCCATTCGCGCGATCTGGACGCATTCGTGGTCGAGGCCGGGTTCGACCGGAGTGGACGGGTGCTTGCCTTTGCACTCGGGGACGGAACGCTGCGGCTGGTCGATCCGCTCGCGCCCGCTTCGTGGCATGAAAGCCAGGTGCATGATGGCGCGGTGCTCGCGCTTGCGGCGCATCCGCTGGAGGGATTTGTCTCCGGCGGGGATGACGGGCGGCTCAAGCATCTGGGCGCGGACCGCGTCGTGCGGGAATTGGGCGCGTTCGGGATGAAATGGGTCGAGCAGGTCGCGACCTTCCCCGGTGAGAAGGGCGTGATCGCCGGCGCGGTCGGCAAGGTGGTGCACTTGTTCGATGCTGCGGGCCGAAAGTTGAAGGAGCTTGTGCATCCATCGACCGTGACTGGATTGGCGTTGGATGCCAAGGGCAAGCGTGTCGCCGCGTCGCACTATAATGGTGCGAGTCTCTGGTTCGTGGCGGCAAAGAGCGACTCTCCGCGCGTTTTGGAATGGAAGGGGAGCCATATCGGCATTGCACTCCATCCCGAGGGCGAGGCGGTCGTGACGGCGATGCAGGAGAACGCACTGCATGGCTGGGCGCTGCCGGATGGCAAGCACATGCGCATGAGCGGCTACCCCGGCAAGACCCGCGCGTTTTCGTTCAGCCGCAATGGGAAGTGGCTCGCGACGAGCGGGGCGGACGCGATGGTGCTGTGGCCGTTCTTCGGCGGTGGGCCGATGGGCAAGGCGCCGATGGAACTTGCGGGTGGGGATGGGGTTTTGTGCACGGACGTGGCCTTCCATCCCCGCGAGGAGGTGGTGGCGGGCGGCTTCGCCGACGGCCTTGTTGTCCTGGCGGATGTTGGGTCATCGCGCATCCTGCCGATCGTGCCGCCGGGACACGGCCCCGTGTCGGCGTTGACCTGGTCGCCGACGGGGACGCATCTCGCGATCGGGACCGAGCAGGGATATGCGGCCGTCGTCGATCTGTCGAGGCGGTAGAGCAGCGGAGGTGGGTCGCCCCGAGCGGATACGGGAGCATTTGCTATGCCTGGATGTGCGTATCCGACGCGGATTGTGGCGTAACCCCGAGCGCCCGGCGGGTGCCGAACCCGATGTTCCCCTGGCCTGGGGTGCAACCCGCTGATGCGCTGGGCAGGTATGCGCGGCGTGAAGAGGCGCGGTATCGGTGCTGGCCGCCTCTGAAACGCGGTGGGGCGGGTTTGAATCTGGCGATTTCCGCGCGATTGCGGGTTATTTCCACGGCCTGCCGGATTGCTTTGTCACGGCGTTGACACCGAGGGGCGCCGCGACTAGATAGCGGCCTCCCGACGCGGACCGATTTTGGTTCGGGTCGCGCTCTTTGAAAATTGCATAGGCTAGGAAGGGATACGTTGGCGGCGTCCCATGGGTTTATTTCCTCGCGCGAGTGGGGGGGTGG
>JAKAZN010000035.1 GCA_021815835.1 Pseudomonadota bacterium | reverse complement strand
CCAGACGCTCCTCCTCCATCGCCGAGAGGTAGCGCGCGCCTTGCTGCACCACGCCGTCCTTCACCAGCATGTAGGGCGTCTCGATGAAGCCGTATTTGTTCACCTTGGCGTAGGTCGCCAGCGAGTTGATCAGGCCGATATTCGGCCCTTCCGGCGTCTCGATCGGGCAGATGCGGCCGTAATGGGTGGGGTGCACGTCGCGCACCTCGAAGCCGGCTCGTTCCCGCGTCAGACCGCCCGGCCCGAGCGCGGAGAGGCGCCGCTTATGGGTGACCTCGCTCAGCGGATTGGTCTGGTCCATGAACTGCGAAAGCTGGGACGATCCGAAGAACTCCCGCACCGCCGCCGCCGCCGGCTTGGCGTTGATCAAATCGTGCGGCATGACCGTGTCGATATCGACCGAGCCCATCCGCTCGCGGATCGCGCGCTCCATGCGCAGCAGCCCGACGCGGTACTGGTTCTCCATCAGCTCGCCCACGGAACGGACGCGACGGTTGCCGAGATTGTCGATATCGTCGATCTGCCCGCGCCCGTCCTTGAGCTCGATCAGCGTCTTTACCGTGCGCAGAAGATCGTCCTTGCGGAGCGTGCGCACCGAATCGGGCACCACCGACGGGTCGAGCCCGAGCCGCATGTTCATCTTCACCCGCCCGACCGCCGACAGGTCGTAGCGGTTGGTATCGAAGAACAGGCCGCGGAACAGCGCCTCCGCCGTGTCCTGCGTCGGCGGCTCGCCCGGGCGCATCACGCGATAGATATCGATCAGCGCGTCGTCGCGGTTGCTGTTCTTATCGACCGTCAGGGTGTTGCGGATCCACGGCCCGTTGCCCTGGTCGACCGCCAGGGTCGGCAGCTGGACGATCCCCGCATCCTCGAGCGCGGCCAGCCGCGCCTCGGTCAGTTCCTCGCCGGCCTCGGCGAAGATCTCGCCGGTTTCCTCGTTCACCAGATCGACGGCGACGAAGCGGCCGAGCAGATCCGCGCGCCCGATCAGCACTTCCTTGGTCACCTCGGCGATCTTGCGCGCCTGGCGGGCGTTCAGCTTCGCCTCCGCCTCGGCCACGACCTCGCCGGTGGCGGCATCGATCAACGGCTCCAGCAGCTTCACGCCACGGAACGCATCCGGATCGAACGGCCGCGCCCAGCCCTTCGGCGTGCGGTCGAACACCACCTGGCCGTAGAAATACCGCAGGATCTCCTCGTCATCCATGCCGCGGATCTCGCCCGGCTCGACGGTCTCGCCCTTCGCCGCGCGCGCCGCGCGCAGTTCCCCGGTCGCCACCGAATCCAGTGCATAGAGCAACGTCGTGACCGGCAGTTTCCGCTTGCGGTCGATGCGGACGTAAACGATGTCCTTGCTGTCGAATTCGAAATCCAGCCACGAGCCGCGATACGGGATCACCCTCGCCGCGAACAGGAACTTGCCGGACGAATGCGTCTTGCCCTTGTCGTGGTCGAAGAACACCCCCGGGGAGCGGTGCATCTGCGAGACGATCACCCGCTCGGTGCCGTTGATCACGAAGGTGCCGTTATCGGTCATCAACGGCATGTCGCCCATATAGACGGGCTGCTCCTTGATGTCGCGGATCGAGCGCGCGCCGGTATCCTCATCGAGGTCCCACACGATCAGCCGCAACGTCACCTTCAGCGGCGCGGCATAGGTCATGCCGCGCTGGATGCATTCCTCGACGTCGTATTTCGGCTCTTCGAGCTCGTAATCGACGAATTCCAGCCGGCCGCGGCCGGCAAAATCGTCGATCGGGAACACGGAGCGGAACACTTCCTGCAGCCCGGTCTGGGTGCGGTTGTCGGGGCGGACATCGCTTTGCAGGAACGCCTCATAGCTCGCGCGCTGCACGTCGATCAGGTTGGGCATCGGCGTCACTTCGGAAATCCGCCCGAAACTGCGGCGGATGCGCTTGTGCCTCGTCACCGACCCGGAAATCGCGTTCATCGCCTGTCTTCTCCGCCCAATCGTCCTGCGCGGCCCATTCGCCCCGGGCCGCCAAGGGAAGCCATCGTCATCGCCAACGGGTGCGCGGGCGGGAACGCGAGGGCTCCCGCCCGTGCCGGCCTCACGGCCTCACCCGGTCCTGAGTCTCGCGCCGTCCGGGGGGACGGCGCGGGGTAATGGGGTCGTGCAATCGCGCCTACTTGACCTCCACCGCCGCACCCGCCTCTTCCAGCATCTTGCGGATCTTGGCGGCCTCGTCCTTGTTCACGCCTTCCTTCACGGTCTTCGGCGCGCCCTCGACCAGGTCCTTGGCTTCCTTGAGGCCAAGCCCGGTGATCGTGCGCACTTCCTTGATGACGTTGATCTTCTTGTCGCCGGCCTTGGCCAGGATCACGGTGAACTCCGTCTGCTCCTCGGCCGGGGCCGCGGCAACCGCGGCGGCCGGCGCGGCGGCAGCCGCCACCGGCGCGGCGGCGGACACGCCCCACTTGTCTTCGAGCAACTTGGAGAGCTCGGCGGCTTCCAGCACGGTCAGCGCCGAGAGCTCGTCCACCAGTTTCTGCAGGTCTGCCATTGTCGCGGTCTTCCTAATCTATACCTTGTTGGGTTCCAGACAAGTCCATCGGACAAGTCCTTGAGAGCGAGCCGGGGGCCGTCAGGCCGCCTCGGCCATCTCGTGCTTGCGGGCGTAGGCGCCGAGCACGCGTGCCACCTGACCGGCGGGCGCGGCCAGAACACCGGCGATCCGGGTGGCCGGGGTCGAGATCATCCCCACCAGGCCCGCGCGGAGCTGATCGAGGCTGGGCAGCGCGGCGAGCGCCCGCACCCCGGCCTCATCGAGGGTCCGCGCGCCCAGCGCGCCACCCACGATCACCAGCTTCTCGTTGGCCTTGCCGTAATCGACCGCTGCCTTGGCCACCGCGACCGGGTCTTTCGCCCAGGCAAGCGCGGTGGGTCCCGTGAGCAGCGGCGCGAGCCCCGCGAAGGCGGTGCCTTCCAGGGCGCGCACGGCCAGCCGGTTCTTGGTCACCTTGAAGGTGACCCCGGCGGTTCGCATCCGGCGGCGCAGATCGGTCGCTTCGGCCACGGTCAGACCCTGATTGCGGGTGACCACGACCATCGACGTCTCGGCGAACACCTGAGCGAGGCCGGCGACAAAGTCCCGCTTCTGAGTGCGGTCCATTCTCTCTCCGTCTCTCTGGCCCGGCGCGTGTGGACCGCGCAAGGCCGGTTGCCCATGGGCCGCGACATCGCGGCCCGGTTCGCCTGTCCAGCAAGTCGGAACCGCCAAGGATTTCAATCCCTTGGCTTCCCCGTCTCCCGCGCGCGGGCCGAAGCCCATTAGGCCCCGGAACCCGGGGCACGTGCGGTCTCGGACAGGTAACGGAGGCCGGCGTCAGCGACGCGCGACCCCCTGTCCACCGCCGCCGGGAACGCCCCGGAGACGGCGTATCGGGTTCAGCCGCTCAGGCTGCTCACGTCGAGCTTGAGGCCGGGTCCCATCGTGGAACTCAGCGCCGCGCCCTTCAGATAGGTGCCCTTTGCCCCGGTGGGCTTGGCCTTGATGATCGCATCGGCCAGCGCGCGGGCGTTTTCCAGCAGCTTGGCTTCCTCGAAGCTCGCCTTGCCGATGCCGGCATGGATGATCCCGGCCTTTTCGGCCCGGAACTCCACCTGCCCGCCCTTGGCGGCGCTGACCGCGCCCTTCACGTCCATCGTGACGGTGCCGAGGCGCGGGTTCGGCATCAGCCCGCGCGGGCCGAGAATCTTGCCGAGCCGGCCCACCACGCCCATCAGATCGGGGGTGGCGATGCAGCGATCGAAGGCGATCTCGCCCGCCTGCACCTTCTCCGCGAGGTCTTCCGCGCCCACCACGTCGGCCCCGGCGGCCAGCGCCTCATCGGCCTTGGGACCGCGGGCGAACACGCCGACGCGCACCGTCTTGCCGGTGCCGTGCGGCAGGGTGATGAGGCCGCGCACCATCTGGTCGGCGTGGCGCGGATCGATGCCGAGATTCATCGACATCTCGATCGTTTCGTCGAATTTGGCCGTGGCGTTGCGCTTCACGACGCCGATCGCCTCGGGCAGGGCGTAGGATTTGGCCCGATCGACCGAGGCCGCCGCCTTCGCCAGCCGCTTGTCCTTTGCCATCGTTCAGCCCTCCACCACGGCAAGGCCCATGGAACGGGCGGAGCCGGCGAGCATCCGCACCGCCGCCTCCACGTCCGTCGCGTTCATGTCCTTCATCTTCTCGGCCGCGATCTCGCGGAGCTGGGTGGTCGTGACCTTGCCGATCGGCCCGCCCTTGCCGGGCGTGGTCGTGCCCTTCGTGATCCCGGCCGCCTTCTTCAGGAAATAGGAGTTGGGCGGGGTCTTGGTGATGAAGGTGAAGGTGCGGTCGCCGAACGCGGTGATGACCACGGGGACCGGCATCCCCGGCTCCATGTTCTGCGTCGCGGCGTTGAAATCCTTGCAGAATTGCATGATGTTCAGGCCGCGCTGGCCGAGCGCGGGACCCACGGGCGGGGACGGGTTGGCCTTCCCCGCGGGGATTTGCAGCTTGATATAGCCGACGATCTTCTTCGCCATGATCCCTTCCGAACAGGCCCGCCCGATCCGGGGCACGGCCGAGGGACCGCGGTGCAACCGACGCGACCCCCCTGGCCCTCGGGGGAGGGCAGGTGGAGGCGGCGTCTCCCGCGTTCCGGATGAAGCGCGGGCGTTTAGCGGATGGCACCGGAGGAGTCCAGCCCCGCGCGTCGGCCTGTCACGGCGGTCGTCCCTGACCGGGCGGGACCGTCATCCCCGCGCCTGTGTCAACGCCATCCCCGCCACGATCAGCCCCACCCCCAGCCAGAACCGCACCCCCACCGTCTCATCGAACCAGTACCACCCCGCCAGCGGCACCAGGATCGTCCCGAGGCTCACCCACGGATAGGCCCGTGTCAGCGGCACCCGCGACAGGATCCAGATCCACAGCAACGTCGCCGCCCCATACAAGGTCAACGCCGCATAGAGCGTGGGCGCGCGCAGCGCCGCCGCCATCCCCTCTCGGCGCAACACCAGCCCGATTGTCTTGAACAGCACCTGACCAGCCGCCAGCATCAGGGTGAAGGCCGACAGGCTGACATACTCGATCGCCGACACATCCCACCCCGCTCGCGCCGAGGCCCGCGAATCGAGGGGATTCGCGCGCGGCCCGCACCATCCTATGCTGCGTGCCCCAGCACCCCAACCCCCGATTCGCCCTTCCGGATCCCCCGCCATGGTTACCCTGCTCGGCCTCGACCCCGGCCTCAGCGTCACCGGCTGGGGCCTGATCGCCGTCGATGGCAACCGCCTGCGCCACATCGCCGACGGGATCATCGCCACCGACGCCGCCACGCCGGTCCCCGAACGGCTGCGCATCCTGCACGACGCGCTGGCCGCGCTGATCGCCGCGCATCGCCCGGACGAGGCGGCGGTCGAGGAGACCTATGTGAATCGCAACGGCGCCGCCACCTTGAAGCTCGGCTACGCGCGCGGCATCGCGCTGCTGGCCCCGGCGCTCGCTGGCATTCCTGTCGCCGAATACGGTGCGAAGACGGTCAAGCGCGCCGTGGTCGGCACCGGCGGGGCAGCGAAGGAGCAAGTGCAGGACATGGTCCGCCGCCTGCTCCCCGGTGCCACCGTTCGCCGCGCCGACGCCGCCGACGCGCTCGCCGTCGCGATCTGCCACGCCCATCACCGCGCGAGCCGGCTGGCCTGGGCGATCCCGCCCCGGGTGCCGGCATGATCGCGCTGCTCACCGGGCGGATCGCGGCGATCGAGGATGGGTCCTGCATCGTCGATGTCGGCGGCGTCGGCTACCTGGTCCACGCCTCCACCCGCACCCTCGCAGCCCTGCCCGCCGCCCCCGCGCCGGCGCGGCTGCTGATCGAGACCCAGGTGCGCGAGGAATCGATCACACTCTATGGCTTCGTCGAGGCCGCGGAGCGCGACTGGTTCCGCCTGCTCACCACCGTCCAGGGCGTGGGCGGGAAGGTGGCGCTGTCGGTGCTGTCGGCGCTGTCGCCGCGGGATCTGGTCTCCGCGATCGCCGCCGGCGACCGCGCCAGCCTGACCCGCGCGCCCGGGGTGGGGCCGCGGCTCGCGGTGCGGCTGCTCACGGAATTGCGCGAGAAGGCGGGCGCGATGCCGGCCGGCCCGGGCCTGCCCATCCCTGCCCCGCTGGCGCCCGGCGTCGCGGAGGACGCGCTCTCGGCGCTGGTCAATCTCGGCTACCGCCGGCCCGAGGCGCAGCCGGCCGTCGCGCGCGTGCTGGAACGGCTGGGGCCGGCGGCCAGGCTCGACGCGGTGATCCGTGAGAGCCTCAAGGAACTGGCGTCGTGAGCGACTCCCCGGCGGAACGCGAGGTCTCGCCCGTCCGACGCGACGAAGACGCGGCCGAGGCCTCGCTCCGCCCGCAACGTCTCGTCGAATTCATCGGCCAGCAAGCCAGCCGCGAGAACCTGGCGGTCTTTATCGCCGCCGCGCGGGGCCGGGGCGAGGCGCTCGACCACGTGCTGCTGCATGGTCCCCCCGGCCTCGGGAAAACCACGCTGGCACAGATCGTGGCGCGCGAACTCGGGGTGGGATTTCGCGCCACCTCCGGGCCCGTGATCCAGCGCGCCGGCGATCTTGCCGCAATCCTGACAAACCTCCAGCCCAGGGACGTGCTGTTCATCGACGAGATCCACCGCCTGCAGCCCGCCATCGAGGAAGTGCTCTACCCGGCCATGGAGGATTTCCAGCTCGACCTGATTATCGGCGAAGGCCCGGCCGCGCGATCCGTGCGGATCGACCTGCCGCCCTTCACCCTGGTCGGCGCGACCACCCGCGCCGGGCTGCTGGCCACCCCCTTGCGCGACCGCTTCGGCATCCCGCTGCGGCTGATCTTCTACACCCCCGCCGAGCTCGAGGTGATCGTCCGCCGCGGCGCCGGCATCCTCGGCCTGCCCCTCACCGAGGCCGGCGCCACCGAGATCGCCACCCGCTCCCGCGGCACCCCCCGCATCGCCGGGCGCCTGCTGCGCCGGGTGCGCGATTTCGCCGCCGTGCAGGGCGTGGCCGAGGTGGACCGGACGATGGCGGATGCCGCGCTCAACCGGCTTGAGGTCGATTCGCGCGGCCTCGACGCGATGGACCGCCGCTATCTCCGCCGCATCGCCGAGCACCATGCCGGCGGCCCGGTCGGCGTCGAAACGCTCGCCGCCGCGCTGTCGGAAGCGCGCGACACCTTGGAAGACGTGATCGAGCCGTTCCTGATCCAGGAGGGGCTGATCCTGCGCACCAGTCGCGGCCGAATGCTCGGCCTGCCCGGCTGGCGCCATCTGGGCCTGACCCCGCCGGCCCGCGATCCGGGCCAGCCCGACCTGCTGGGCGAGCCCTCCCCCGAGGGCCCGATCCAATGACGCCTCCCCCGACTTCACCTCTCCCGCTTGCGGGTGGGGGCGCCCCCCACCACCACCCCATCCGCGTCTATTACGAAGACACCGACGCCGGCGGCATCGTCTATCACGCCGCCTATCTCCGCTTCGCCGAGCGCGCCCGCACCGAAGCCCTGCGCGCACTGGGAGTCCCCCATGCGACCCTCGTCGCCGAGCATCGCCGCATGTTCGTGGTGCGCCGCGTCAATTTGGACTATGTGCGCCCCGCCCGGCTGGATGAGGCCCTCACGGTCCTCACCGACCAGCGCGCGCTCGGCGCGGCCACACTCCGGCTGCGCCAGGACGTGACGGGGCCGGCCGGGCTCTGCGTGCGCGCGGAGATCGAGCTCGCCTGCGTGGGCACCGAAACCGGCCGCCCGGCCCGCATCCCGCCGGCCTGGCGGACGGCATTGAACGAACTCCGCGCGGCAAACCCGCCGGCTGGAACAGGAAGTTGAGGAGCACGCGGTGGATCGCGCGGTGAATGCGGTAAATCTGGGCACGGCCGGGGGCGATCTGTCGCTCTGGGGCCTGTTCCTGCAGGCCGATATCCTGGTGAAGCTGGTCATCATCGGCCTGCTGGCGGCCAGTATCTGGGTCTGGGCGGTGGTATTCGAGAAATGGTCGAGCCTGCGCCGGGTCAACAAGGCAGCCGACGGCTTCGAGGACCGCTTCTGGTCCGGCGGCAGCCTCGACGACCTCTATGACCAGGAGGGCGCGCAACCCACCCACCCCCTCGCCGCCGTGTTCGGCGCGGCCATGGGCGAATGGCGCCGCTCCTCCCGCACGGGGTCGGACGCGGCGCGGGCCGGCGCGCGCGAGCGCGTCGATCGCGCCATCACGGTGACCGTGCAGCGGGAGATGGACCGGCTGGAGCGCTGGACGATCTTCCTCGCCTCGGTCGGCGCCACCGCTCCCTTCATCGGCCTGTTCGGCACCGTCTGGGGCATCATGCACAGCTTTTCCGCCATCGCGCAGATGCACAACACCAATCTCGCGGTGGTCGCCCCCGGCATCGCCGAGGCGCTGTTCGCCACCGCGATCGGCCTGGTGGCCGCCATTCCCGCGGTGCTCGCCTACAACAAGATCAGCACGGACCTGTCGCGCTTCGCCGCGCGGCTGGAGGGTTTCGGCACCGAGTTCAGCGCGATCCTTTCGCGCCAGACCGAGGAGCGGGTCTGAACCATGGCCATGTCCGGCATGAACGGGCGCGACGGCCGCCGGCGCTACCGGCCGCTCGCCGAGATCAACGTCACCCCGCTGGTCGATGTGATGCTGGTGCTGCTGGTGATCTTCATGGTCACCGCGCCGCTGATGACCTCGGGCGTGTCGGTCGATCTGCCGAAGACGGACGCCAAGCCGCTGAACACGGACGCCAGGCCGCTGACCGTCTCGATCGACGCCAAGGGCGCGATCTTCCTGCAGAACCAGCAGGTCGATCTGCCGACCCTGGTGTCCAAGTTGCAGGCGATCTCGTCGGGCGATCCGACCCGGCAGATCTTCGTCCGCGGCGACGCGGGCATCACCTACGGGCTGGTGGTGCAGGTGATGGCGACGATCACGCAGGGCGGGTTCACCAAGGTGGCGCTGCTCGCCCAGCCGCCGGCCGGCGGCCCCGCCGCGCCAGCCCCCGTCGCGCCCACCCCGACGCCCACCCCCGTTCCGCATCCGGGGCACTGAGGGCGCGCCATGTGGGACCGGCTCGTGCCGTCGGGAGTGACCCCGGAGCTGCGTCGCGGCGCCGCGGCCTCGGCCGTGCTGCATGTCGTCGCGCTGCTGCTGGTCCTGCTCGGCCTGCCGTTCTTCCACGTCCCGCCGCCGCCGCCCGAGGACACGGTCGCGATGGTCTTCCAGGGCCAGCCTGGCAAGACGATGCGCGCGCCCAAACCCGCCAAGGTGCCCGCGCCGGCGAAGACCGAGACCCCGGTCCTCGCGCCGCACGCGGTGCAGAAGCCGAAGCCGAACCCGAACGAATTCGCGCCCCCGCCACCCCCGCCGCCGCCCCCGCCGCGGCCGCGGTCCGCGACGCCGCCCGTCCCCACCCCCCCGGTGAAGG
>JAKAZN010000034.1 GCA_021815835.1 Pseudomonadota bacterium | reverse complement strand
TGGTTACTATCCATCAAGCATGGCGGGAGGCGGAAGGCAACTCGGCGCGGCGCTGGCGGGGAGGGCCTGTCCTGGTACAGGTACGCTGCGGCCCGCGCAGCCGGGACGGACGAAGGCGGGTTACGAACGTTCCGGGTGTTGTGGGATTGAACGCCGCTGGCGCAGCAGCGCCAGCCCGGCGAGGGCGGTTGCGAACAGCGCGAACGAGGCCGGCTCAGGCACGGACGCCGGCCCAGCGATCGAATAGGTAAATGTTATGGCGGATTGGGCGTCGTTGTTGTTGACGTAGTAATTCGTGGTGAAACTCGGGGTCCGCAAGGTGGTGGGCGACGTCGCGACGACATCCAGATAGACGCCGATCTGGGCAGTGAGGGGAGAACTGTCGAACGCGATATCCTGAACGCCACCGTGACCGTCCGACTGGGTGAGCGGACTTGCGCTGGAATAATCGTTCCGGTCAACCGATAGCGTCGTGACGGTGCCACCGATTTGGGTGAGGGTACCGTTGAGCTGACCAAGCGAGGAAATCGCCGCGTCGTACCCGAAAGTGCCAACGAACGAGCTGCCGTCGGTAAAATGCTCCGTGATCGAGTAGGTGACCACCGAGGCGAATGCCTGGGAGCAACCGAGGGTGAGCAACGCGATGACAGCGGCTACGCCGCCGAGTGAACGGAAGCGGCCCACCGATCGAGGCCGAGCCGATGAACCGGCCAAAACCAGGAATTGCATTACGCTACGCTCCCCGCGCATGACAGAACAATGACCCTCGTAGCAGCCGTGCCAGGCGGCAAGACCATTTGCTGCGGCGAATGTGCATCCACGCAACCGAACATCCTTCGTAATCATCCGGAGGCCCAGTTCCCAGGTCGAGCACGTTTTCCGTGTCGACGGTGCGCCGGCTGGCTGCACCCGACGCGCGCCCGGCCCGCGCGGATCGCTCAGCCGAGTCCCAGCCGCGTCCGCTCCGCCGCCAGCTCCGCCGCGTCACGATATCCGATCACGATCCCGCCAGCGAGCTGCGCGCCGCCGGCATAGCGTGCGATCCGCACGTCCGGCATCGTGATGCGGTTGTGATCGCGCAACGCCCAATCGTGCAGCGCGCCCTTGAGCCGCGCGCGTTCCGGCCCGAAGCGCGGATCGGCACCCAGATCGCAAAACTCCGATGGATCGGTGGCAAGATCGAACAGCATCGGGCGGAACCCGGTGGCATGGATGTATTTCCAGCGCCCGTCGAACACCATGAACAGCCGGCAATCGGCGATCGGTTGCCGAAGCGTCAGCCGCGCATCCTGCATGGAATAATCGTATTCCGAGAACACATACTCGCGCCAGGATCCGGCTGGCGTGCCATGCAGCCAGGGCAGCAGCGAGCGCCCTTCCAGTACATGCGCCGGCGGCGTGCCGCCGAACCATTCGATGAAACTCGGCGCGAGGTCGATCGCCTCCACCAGCGCATCGCACACGCCCCCGCGCGTCGCATCCGCCGCCGGCGACGGATCGGCGACGATGAGCGGCACCTTTGCCGACGCCTCGTGGAACAGATCCTTCTCGCCCAGCCAGTGATCGCCCAGATAATCGCCGTGATCGGAGGTGAACACGATCATCGTGTGATCGGTCAGGCCGCGCGCGTCGAGGAAGCGGAACAGCACGCCCAGCTGGTCGTCGATCTGGCGGATCAGCCCCATATAGGCCGGGATCACGCGGGCGCGCACCGCATCGTCGGAGAAGCTGCGCGAGACGCGATGCTCCATGAACGCCGCATAGACCGGATGCGGATCGGCGCGTTCGCCGGCATCGCGCAGCGGCGGGATGACTTCGCTTTGCCGGTACAGCGCGTGGTACGGCGCCGGGGCGATATACGGCCAGTGCGGCTTGATATACGAAAGATGCAGGCACCAGTTGCGCTGATCGGCGGCGGCCTGGTCGATGAACGCCATCGCCCGGCGGGTCATGTAGGGGGTCTCGGAATGTTCTTCCGGGATGCGCGCGGGCTTGTCGGAATGTTCCAGCAGCCAGCCGTTCAGCACTTCCCCGTTCGGACCTTGCGCGGCATTCGCCCAGTCCTCCCACGGACTTTCGCCCCCGTAGCCCAGCGCGCGCAGATAGTCGTTATAGGCCGGCGCGCCGCGCTTGCCGGCGGCGGGGAACAGGCCGTCGTCGCGCTCGAATGGTTCGAACCCGCATTCGGATTCGCGCACCCCGGCGACCGATTTCGGATCGATGCCGAGCCGGGCCAGTCCTTCCGCGTCGGCCGCCATGTGCGTCTTGCCGACCAGCACCGTCCGCACGCCAAGGGGTGCCAGATGCGTGCCCAAGGTGGGTTCGCCCACGCGCAGCGGAAACCCGTTCCAGTTCGCCCCATGGGAGCGCATGTAGCGCCCGGTATAGAAGCTCATCCGCGACGGCCCGCAGACCGGGGATTGCACATAGGCGCGCGTGAAGCGCACCCCGCGCGCGGCCAGCGCGTCGATGTTCGGGGTGTGCAGCGTGGGATGGCCGGCGCAGCCAAGATAATCGAAGCGCAGCTGATCACACATGATCCAGAGAAGGTTCTTCCGGGTCATGGTGGTGCGAGCCTCTAACGGCCGGTCAGGATGCGTTCGACCAGCTGCTTTACGGTGGGAATGAACCCGTTCGAGTAGAACGGGTCGCGCGCGAAGCGGAACCCGTTATGCCCAGAGAACATCAGGTTGCGCCCCACCGTCTCCGGCTTGTCGCTGTCGTGGGCGATATCCTGCAACGTCTTCTGGATGCAGAAGCTGCGCGGATCGGGGCGCTTGCCGGTGGTGTGCTCGGCCTCGTGCTGGGACCAGTTGGAAAAGCGGCACTGGCTGAGGCAGCCCATGCAGGCAATCTGGTCGGCGGTGATCTCGCGCGCGCGCGCGGGGGTGACGAAGATCAGGGTGGAATCCGGGGTGCGCATCGCCTCGGTGAAGCCCTGGGCTTCCCAGGCGCGCGCGCGAAGGAGATCGGCCGGGGTCAGGTAGGCGATGCGCTTGCGCGGGCCGACGCCGTATTCCGCCACGTGCTCGCCTACCGGCTCGGCGGTGTAGGCCACCTGGCGGTCGGTGCGGCCGCGTAATTCCTGGATGAATGCGTTGTTCACCGCGCTGGAATAGAACCCGGTGGGGGAGAAGCGGTTGAGGAACACGTCCCCCGCCTCCAGGGTGAGCAGCTTCTTCTTCCACGCTTCCCCGATCGGGGATTCCTGGGTCAGCAGCGGGCGGGTGCCGAACTGGAACGCCACGGGTCCGAGCTCGGGATTGTCGATCCAGTCCTCCCACTCCTCCAGCCACCAGACGCCGCCGGCCATGATGATGGGGGTTTCGTGCAGGCCATATTCGCGCATGACCTGACGCAGCGCGCGCACGCGGGGATAGGGGTCCTCGGGCTTGGTCGGGTCCTCGGAATTGGACAGGCCGTTATGGCCGCCGGCGAGCCAGGGGTCCTCGTAGACCACGCCGCCCAACAATTCGGCGGTCTTGTGGTAGGCGCGCTTCCACAACGCGTTGAAGGCGCGGGCCGAGGAGATGATCGGATAGTAATAGACGTTGAAACGGGCGGCGATGTCGGACAGGCGGTACGGCATGCCGGCGCCGCAGGTGATGCCGGCGATGATGCCCTTCGCCTGGTCCAGCACCTCGGTGATGATGCGCTCGGCCGCGCCCATCTCCCACAGGATATTGGCGTGGATGCGGCCGCGGCCGGAGGCGAGGTCGTAGGCGCGGCGGGCCTGGGTGAGCGCGCCGCGGATCGCGTAGGCGACCAGTTCCTCGTGGCGGTCGGTGCGGGTGCGGCCGTGATAGAGCTGGGGTATGGGCTTGCCGTCGGCGTCGAAGCTATCGGCGTTGACGGCGCTGAACGTGCCGATCCCGCCGGCGGCGGCCCAGTTGCCGGACGACAGGCCGGTGGAGATGGCCACGCCCTTGCCGCCTTCGATGATCGGCAGGATGTCGGCGCCGCCCATGCGGATGGCATTGAGGAGCTTCACGCCAGGAAGCCCGCAAGGGACGCGCGACGGGTCGCGGCCAACGAAACCGTTCCACTCGCCGTCATCCCGCCTCGCTCCATGTCTTTCCCGGCCCGACCTTGGTTGCCCACGAATCCTATACGCCATCGCGGCTCGGCTTGCGAGACGGGGCCGGCGCCGGCCCGGATGGGCCAGGCGCCGGCGTCGCCCGCTACTCCCCCGCCGCCGGCTGGTCGCGCCGCTCGAACCGGTCGCGCCCGCCGCCGCCCTTCGGCCCCACCTGCTCGGTGATATCGGCGCCGGTCGCCTGATCGACCACCCGCATCGACAGCTTCACCTTGCCGCGCTCGTCGAAGCCGATCATCTTCACCTTCACCGCGTCGCCGACATTGACCACGTCCGTGGTCTTGTTCACCCGGCCCGGCAGCAATTCGGAGATGTGCACGAGCCCGTCCTTGGAGCCGAGGAAGTTCACGAACGCCCCGAACTCGGCGGTCTTGACCACCTTGCCGTTGTAGATCGCGCCGACCTCGGGTTCCGCCACGATGCCGCGGATCCAGTCGATCGCCGCCTGCGCCCGCTCCTGCTCGGTGGACGCGATCTTGATCGTGCCGTCATCCTCGATGTCGATCTTGCAGCCCGTCTGCTCGACGATCTCGCGGATCACCTTGCCGCCGGTGCCGATCACTTCGCGGATCTTCTCCTTCGGCACGTTGATCACCGTGATGCGCGGCGCGGTGGCGGCCACGTCGTCGCGCGCCCCGGTGAGCGCGCGCGCCATCTCGCCCAGGATGTGCATCCGCCCATCCTTCGCCTGATCGAGCGCGATGCGCATGATCTCCGGCGTGATGGACGTGATCTTGATGTCCATCTGCAACGACGTGACGCCCTTCTCGGTGCCCGCGACCTTGAAATCCATGTCGCCGAGATGGTCCTCGTCGCCGAGGATGTCCGACAGCACCGCGAAGCCGCGATCTTCCTTGATGAGGCCCATCGCGATCCCCGCCACCGGGCGGAGCAGCGGCACGCCCGCGTCCATCAGCGCCAGCGAAGACCCGCAGACCGTCGCCATGGAGGACGACCCGTTGCTCTCGGTGATCTCCGAGACGATGCGCAAGGTGTATGGGAACTTGTCCTTCGCCGGCAGCAGCGGGTGGATCGCCCGCCAGGCGAGCTTGCCGTGGCCGATCTCGCGCCGTCCGGGCGAGCCCATGCGCCCCGTCTCCCCCACCGAATACGGAGGGAAATTGTAGTGCAGCATGAAATGCTCGCGGTACTCGCCTTCCAGCGCGTCGATGATCTGCTCGTCCTGCCCGGTGCCGAGCGTGGCGACGCACAGCGCCTGCGTCTCGCCGCGGGTGAACAGCGCCGAGCCGTGCGCGCGCGGCAGCACGCCCACCTCGGCCACGATCGGGCGCACGGTGCGGGTGTCGCGCCCGTCGATGCGCAGCCCGGTGTCCAGGATGGCGTTGCGAACGATATCGGCTTCCAGCTCCTTGAAGGCGCCCTTGGCCTTTTCGACATCGGCGCCCTCGGCGGCCAGGGTCGCGAACGCGGCCTTCTTCGCCGCCTCGATCTTTTCGTGGCGCGCCTGCTTCTCGCGCTCCCCATACGCGGCGGTGATCGGCGCGCGGGCCAGCGCGTCCAGCTTCGCCGACAGCGCCTGCGCCTCGGCCGAGGCTTCCGGCAGGGCCCAGGGCTCCTTCGCGGCGCGTTCGGCGAGCTCGATGATCGCGGCGATCACCGGCTGGAAGGCGCTGTGGCCGAAGGTCACGGCGCCCAGCATCACGTCCTCGGGCAGTTCGTGCGCCTCGGATTCCACCATCAGCACCCCTTCGGTGGTGCCGGCCAGCACCAGATCGAGCGCGCTGCCCTCAAGCTGCGCCGCGGTCGGGTTCAGGATGTACTGTCCGTTCGCATGGCCCACGCGCGCCGCGGCGATCGGGCCGAAGAACGGAATGCCGGACAAGGTCAGCGCCGCCGAGCAGCCGATCATCGCGACCACGTCCGGATTATTCTCCAGGTCATGGCTGAGGACGGTGGCGATCACCTGCACCTCGTTGCGGAACCCGTGCGGGAACAGCGGGCGGATCGGCCGGTCGATCAGCCGCGAGGTCAGGACCTCCTTCTCCGTCGGCCGGCCCTCGCGCTTGAAGAACCCGCCGGGAATCTTGCCGGCGGCGAAGGTCTTTTCCTGGTAGTTCACCGTCAGCGGGAAAAAATCCTGCCCGGGCCGGGTGCTGCGCGCGCCGACCGCGGTGCACAGCACGATGGTGTCGCCGTAGCGCACCAGCACCGCGCCGTCCGCCTGGCGGGCCATCTTGCCGGTTTCCAGAATGAGCTTGCGCCCGCCCCAGTCGAGTTCCTTGCGGAAATAGTTGAACATGCGTTGTCCTAGCGATGCGCCACGCATCGGCGGGCGGCAATCCGGACGATCCGTCCCCGTCGCAAGCGCGGGCTACGGCGTCTCGGGTCGCAAGGGGCGCGGCGCGGTGGCTTGTCACCTGGGCGCACGCGCGGCCATGCGGCCGGAAACGCCGTCCTTGCTCCCACGCATCGGGGCCGAAGGATCGGCGGCTTGGCCTCCGCCGCGGTCGCGGCGTGATGGGGGCTTTCCCCCGTGTTACCCCGCGCCCCTATGGCGCGGGGGTCGGCGCCGGTTGCGCCCTCATATAGGGTGGCGACCGGACAAGTCAGGACCGTCCTGCGATCAGCGGCGCAGACTGAGCCGCCCGATCAGCGCCTCATACCGTCCGGTGTTCTTCGCCTTCAGGTAATCCAGCAGCCGGCGCCGGCGGCCGACCAGCATCAGCAGGCCGCGGCGGGAGTGGAAATCCTTGGCATGGGTCTTGAGGTGATCGGTCAGGTTGGTGATCCGCTCGGTGAGCAGGGCCACCTGAACCTCCGGGCTGCCGGTATCGGCCGGGCCGGTGGCATAGTCGGTGATGAGCGCGCCGCGGCGCTCGGCGGTGATCGACATCGGGGGTACTCCTGGAAAGGGTTGCGCGGCGCGCGGGATCAGAGGATCCGCTCGGGCTGGCACAGACCGTCCTTGAGACGGCAAAGCCCGATCACGCGGCCCCCCGCCATGGCCCGCGCCAGACCCCCATCGGGATCGGCCGTGCCGGGAATCCGGCCCATCAGCGCCACCAGGCTGAGTGCCTGGCCGTTGATGAGCTGGAAGGCCTCCGCCTCGGTCAGGGCCAGCGCCGGGATGTCGGCCAGCGCGGTCGCGACCGGACGCAGGAGGTCCGGGGAAGCGGGGGCCGTATGGTCCCCCGCGGCGATCTTGTCCAGGGGAATCGCATCCGCCGCGGTGAACGGGCCGACCCGCAACCGGCGCAGGGCCGCCACGTGGCCCAGGGTGCCGCAGGCGGCGGCCAGGTCGCGGGCGAGGCTGCGCATATAAACGCCCTTGCCCGATTGCACCTCGAAGACCGCGGTATCCGGGTCGGGGCGCTCGATCAGGTCGAAGCGATCCACCCGCGCGGCGCGGGGCTCCAGGACCGGGGCGCGGCCCT
The DNA here is from genome assembly GCA_021815835.1 of Pseudomonadota bacterium. Lineage (GTDB taxonomy): Bacteria > Pseudomonadota > Alphaproteobacteria > Acetobacterales > Acetobacteraceae > JAJZVS01. Next base: position 2,092 of record JAKAZN010000034.1, on the reverse strand, counting down.
CGCGGGCCATGTCGTAGGCGCGCTCTCCGGCCACCTTCACGGCCGAAAAGGCGGGGGGAATCTGCTGGATCTCGCCGCGGAAGGCGGGCAACGCCGCCGCGATCGCCGCATCATCGGGGCGGACCGGGGAGGTTGCGGTCACCTGCCCGTCGGCGTCGTCCGTGTCGCGGGCCTCGCCGAACCGCAGGGTGAAGCGATAGAGCTTGGTGCCGTCCATCACATACGGCACGGTCTTGGTCGCGGACCCGAAGGCGATCGGCAGCACGCCGGTGGCCAGCGGATCGAGCGTGCCGCCATGCCCGGCCTTCTGCGCGTCGAAGGCGCGGCGGACGCGGTTGACCACGTCGGTGCTGGTCAGCCCCGGCGGCTTGTCGATGATCAGCCAGCCGTCGAGCGGCCGGCCGCGGGGCTTGCGGCGGGACATGGGCACTCCGGGTCGGACAACGCCGCGCGCTGGGATCGGTCCTGCCGGTCCCCGGGACGGGGCACGTTCTGGCCCGGTCCCCGGGGCGGGGGCGCGTTCTGGCACGGGCGGGGCGGCGGCGAAATGGGGCGGCGGGAGGGAGCGGAAAAAAAATCGACGGCCCGCGCATCCACCCGCGCATCCACCGGGCAGGGACGCGACGATGGAGGATATGCGGCGCCTGATGCGCCGCGCCACCGGAGGAACGCTGAAGATGACCCGATCCAGCCTGCTCGCCGCCATCGCGCTCGCGGCACTCGCCGGTCCCGCCCTGCCCTCCGCCTTCGCCGCGACGGAGACCGTCATGGTCGGCGGCCAGGCGATGTATCCGAGCAAGAATATCGTCGCCAATGCGGTGAACTCCGCCGATCACACCACGCTGGTCGCGGCGGTGAAGGCGGCGGGCCTGGCGGGCGTGCTGAGCGGCAAGGGGCCGTTCACCGTCTTCGCCCCCACCAACGAGGCCTTCGCCGACCTGCCGAAGGGCACCGTGGCCACCCTGCTGCAACCCAGGAACAAGGCCGAACTGGCGAAGATCCTGGAATACCACGTCGTCGCCGGCGACTACACGACGACGAAACTGCGCGCGCTGATCCTGCGCGACGGCGGCATGGCGACGTTGAAGACGGTCGCGGGCCAGCCGATCACGGTGACGATGAACGGATCGAGTAACCTGATCGTGAAAGACGCGAAGGGCGGGGTCGCCGATATCACCGTCGCCGACGTCACGCAGTCGAACGGCGTGATCCAGGTGATCGACCACGTGCTGCTGCCGTAGCGCCGGCGCGGCCGGGGTCCGGGCGTTCAGGCCCGGACCCGCGGCGCGGGCGGTGAGGGGGCCAGGGCGGAGGCGGCGCGGTTTCCCCAACCGTGCCCCTGCCCCTGGGGTCCGCATTCCCCCCGGACCCCGGGCCCCCTCGCCCGCCGCGCGGCCCCAGCCGGGCGATCGGCCCCCTCCGGGCGATCGGCGTCAGATGACGTGCGCGGCGAAGAAAGCCAGGGTGCGGCTCTGCGCGAGGTCGTAGTCGGGCTTGCTGTAGCTGCCGCGCTCGTCGCAGCCGAAACCATGCCCGGCGCCGTTATAGACGTGGATGTCCGCTTTCGGCTGCGCGGCGCGGACGGCATCGACATCGGTCATCGGGATCGAGGCGTCCTTCTCGCCGAAATGCATCTGCACCGGGCAGTTCGGCCGCTCGTCCTTCGTGCCCGGGATGCCGCCGCCGTACCAGCAGGACGCGGCGAGGAACGAGCGCGAGCGGGTCGCGCCCCACCAGGCAACCGTTCCGCCGAAGCAATAGCCGACGATGCCGAGCTGCTTACCCGCCAGATGCGCCGCAGCGGCTTCCACGTCCAGCATCACCTTGGCATCGTCGAGCTTCATGCGTAGCTCCCGCCCGCGGCCGATATCGTCCTGGGTGTAGCCGAGCTCCACGCCGCGTTCGGCGCGGTCGAACAGGGCCGGCGCGCACACCGCGTAGCCGGCGGTGGCGTAACGATCCGCCATGTCGCGGATATGGTGGTTGACGCCGAAAATCTCCTGGATGACGACGATGCCCTTGGTGGCGCCGGACGGGCCGGCGGTATAGGCGGACAGGGCGAAGCCGTCGGCGGCTTTCAGTTCGATGATGT
>JAKAZN010000033.1 GCA_021815835.1 Pseudomonadota bacterium | reverse complement strand
CCTCCGCCCCCTGCGCCGCGCTGATCGCGGCCAGCACCCCCGCCTCCGGGGCGTTCACTTCCACCGTCACCTTGTCGGTCTCGAGTTCCACCAGCGGCTCATCCGCGGCCACCGCATCCCCCGCCGATTTCAGCCATCGCGCGATGGTTGCGGTGGTGACGCTCTCGCCCAGGGAGGGCACGTGGATTTCGGTCGCCATGAGGTCTCTCTCCGTTGCCCGCCTGGGTCAGCCCGGCCCTTACAACCCGAGCGCGTTGCCGACCAGCGCCGATTGTTCCGCCGCATGGGTGCGCGCGAGCCCGGTGGCCGGACTCGCCGCCTCGGCGCGCCCGACATAGACCGGCCGGCGCGCCTTGTGGCCCTCCAGCCCGCGCAGCACCTTTTCGATCCGCCGATCGACGAAATTCCAGGCGCCCATGTTCTCCGGCTCCTCCTGGCACCACACCACGCTGGTGGCGTTCGCGTAGGGGGCCAGCGCGCGGCCGAGATTGCGTTCCGGGAACGGATAGAGCTGCTCCAGGCGGATCAGCGCGACATCGTTCACGCCCCGTTCGCGCCGCTGCGCCAGCAGATCGTAATAGACCTTGCCGGTGCACAGCACGACGCGGCGCACCTCCTCGGCCGGCGCGATCGCGTCGATCTCGGGGATCACGAAGCGGAACGTGCTGCCGGCCGCCATCTCGTGCAGCGCCGAGACCGCGAGCTTGTGGCGCAGCAGCGATTTCGGCGTGAAGATCACCAACGGCTTGCGGAAATTGCGGTGCATCTGCCGGCGCAGCGCGTGGAAGTAGTTGGCCGGCGTGGTCAGATTGCAGACGATCATGTTGCGCTCGGCGCAGAGCTGCAAATACCGCTCCGGCCGCGCCGAGGAATGTTCCGGCCCCTGCCCCTCGTAGCCATGCGGCAGCAGCAGGGTCAGCCCCGACATCCGCAGCCATTTCGATTCGCCGGACGCCAGGAACTGGTCGATGATGACCTGCGCGCCATTGGCGAAATCGCCGAACTGGCCCTCCCACAGCACCAAGGTGCGCGGATCGGCCAGGGTGTAGCCGTATTCGAACCCCAGCACGCCCGCTTCCGACAGCAACGAATTGAAGATCTCGATCCGCTTCTGATCGGGGGAGATGTTGTTCAGCGGCGTGTATTCGTTCTGATTCGCCTGGTCGATCAGCACCGCGTGGCGCTGGCTGAACGTGCCGCGCTGGCAATCCTCGCCCGACAAGCGCACCCGATTGCCTTCCGCCAGCAGGGTGCCGAACGCCAGCGCTTCGCCGGTCGCCCAGTCGATCCCCTCGCCGGTCGCGATCATCGCCCGCTTGGCATCCAGCTGGCGCGCGATCTTCGGGTTCACCGCGAAACCATCCGGCACATGAGACAGCGCCGCGCCCACCTGGCGCAGGGTTTCGCCCGCCACCCCGGTCGCTTCCTGCGTGCGCTCGGTATCGTCGTCCGGCTGGCTGAGGCCCGCCCAGTGGCCCTCCAGCCAATCGGCCTTGTTCGGCTTGTAGGATTTCGCGGCCTGGTTGGCCGCGTCCAGCATCGCCGTCTGCGCGTCCCACTCGGCCTGGGCGTCGGCTGCGCTCAAGACCCCCTCGGCCACCAGACGCTCGGCGTACAAGGTGCGGGTGGTCTTCAGCGCGTCGATCGCGCGATACATCAGCGGCTGGGTAAAGGCCGGTTCGTCGGTCTCGTTATGCCCGTGGCGGCGGTAGCAGACGATATCCAGCACCACGTCGCAGCCGAATTCCATGCGGTATTCCGCGGCCATGCGGGCGGCGAACACCACCGCCTCGGGGTCGTCGCCGTTCACGTGCAGGATCGGCGCCTGGATCGATTTCGCCACGTCCGTGCAATAGAGGCCGGAGAAGGCGTGCGCCGGCACGGTGGTGAAGCCGATCTGGTTGTTCACCACGACATGCACGGTTCCGCCGGTGCGGTAGCCGATCAACTGGCTCATCGCCAGCGTCTCGTACACCAGGCCCTGGCCGGCGAAGGCCGCGTCCCCGTGCATCAGGATCGCCATCACCGATCGGCGCGCCTTGGTATCCCCCGCCTCGTCCTGGCGCGCGCGCACCTTGCCGATCACCACCGGATCGACCGCTTCCAGATGCGACGGATTCGGCTGCAGCGACAGATGCACGGAGCGCCCGCCGATCTCGATATCGGTCGAGGTCCCGAGATGGTATTTCACATCCCCCGAGCCTTGAACGGAGTCGGGCTTGAAACTCTCGCCGCCGAATTCGGAAAACAGCGCGGTGGGCGGCTTCTTCACGATATTGACCAGCGTGTTCAACCGCCCGCGATGCGGCATTCCGATCGCCACCTCCGACACGCCGCCTTGCGCCACCGTCTCGATGATCGCGTGCATCGCCGGGATGGTGACTTCGCCGCCTTCCAGGCCGAAGCGCTTGGTGGTGACGTAGCGGCGCTGGCAGAACGCCTCGAATCCCTCGGCTTCCGTGAGCTGGGCGAGGATCTTCCGTTTGGCCGCCGCGTCGAACGCGCCGACCCAGGGCGCGCCTTCCACCCTGCGCTGGATCCAGGATTTCTGGTCGGGGTCCTGGATATGCATGAACTCGACGCCGATATGCCCGCAATAGGTCGCGCGCAGGATTTCCACGATCTCCCGCAATGTCGCGGTTTCGCGTCCCAGGACGTGATCGATGAAGATCGGCCGGTCCAGGTCCGCCGTGGTGAAACCATAGGTGGCGGGATCGAGCTCCGGATGCGGCTTCGGCGTGGTGAGGCCGAGCGGATCGAGCCGCGCTTCCAGATGCCCGCGCACGCGGTAGCTGCGGATCAGCATCAGGGCGCGCAAGGACGGGATCACCGCGCTCCGAAGGTCGGTGGGCGCGGCTGGGGTGGCGGGCGCGGGCGCGGCCGGGGTCCGCGGCGCCCAGGAAGCGCCGCCGGCGTCCTCGATCACCGCGCGCGTGTCATCGTCAAGGGCCGCGAACAGCGCGGCGAAGCTGGGATCGACGGACCCCGGATCGACCGCCCAGCGCGCATAGGTGTCGCCGAGAAAGGCCGCGTTCGCGCCGGAGACGGCGGAGGCGAGGATATCGACGCCAGCCATGGGGGGGGTCCTTGCGGGTGATGCGGGGCGGGTGACGCGGGGCGGGTGATGCGGGCAATGCCCCGACGCGGGGCGCGCCGGAGCTTGGGCGGCGGTCACGTGGCGCAGGGCGCCGCCGCGGTCAAGGCTCCGGCGGGTAGGAATCGTCCAGCACCTGATCCGCGTCGAATTCAAGGCTGGCGGGATCGGCCGAGAGCGTCTCGTGATGGCGGGCGGCGGCACGGGCGACGACGCGGCGGGCGTCCGGAAGTTCATCCGCGACCAACGACGCGACCTCGCGTTTCAGGCTGGGGCTGTCCTTCAGCAAACGACGGATCTCGCGGCGCTGCGTGTCGATCGTGTCCAGCCACCCGGCGCGCGGATCGGTGGCGGGCAGCAGCGCGAGCTTGAACAGATGCTCCAGCACCACCGCGATCCGCGAGCGCAGCGCGGCACGCTCGGAACGGCCCAGGGATTCGATCTCCTCGGCGACGCTCTCCCAGTCGATCGGGTCGGGCGTATTGATCCGCATCGTCCCGGCGTGCCGCAGCGCGGCGGCCTGGGCGATGGTCCAGCGGAGGAAATCGACCTCGTGCAGCGGTTTGTTCATGACCGGCCGGCTCCATCCCGCGGGACGGGAAGCGACGTACCCGGGGACCGGTTAAGGAAGCACGAACGTCCGGCGCGGCGCAACCGGACCCGTGCGCCAAACGGCCCCTGGGGCGGCCCCGAGAGGGGGGGCGGCCCATCGGGCCGGAGCTCGCCGCGCGCTGCGCGACGGCCCCCGCGCCCGCGGGGTCGGGCGCGAAGCCGGTCGCGGTGATCAGGTATCGTCCGGGTAGAATTCCGCCACTTCGACAACGATCCCCGGAGGGTCGAGCCGTATCGGTCCGTCCGTGATCACCTGCGTCGTCAGGTCCGTCCCAGCACGCCGATGATGGATCACCTCCCGCCGCCGGGCGCGGACCACCAGATAATGCTGGATCGCGGGCACCCGGAAATACTCGGCCAGCTTGTCGCCGACATCGATGGCCTGGGTCGCTGGCGAGAGCACCTCCACCACGATGACCGGGTTCGTCGCGGCAATCGCATCGGGCGACAGACGGGCGCCGCGATTCACCACCGCGTCCGGCTCGAAATCCGTGTCCTGGTCGATTTCGACCGTGATGCCATCGGGCAAGGCCTCGCAGTCGAGACCGCCGCTGGATATCGGTATGGCCGGGCAGCCTCGTCATCTCCCTGCTCTCCCTCCATGCGACGTGCCCGGACGGATTTCGCAGGGGGCGATGAAAAATCCCCTAACGCAGCAGCTCCAACATCGTGCTTCCCAGCGCCGCCGGGCTTTCCGACACCCGGATTCCCGCCGCCCGCATCGCCTCCATCTTCGCCGCCGCGGTATCCCGCCCGCCGCTGATCACCGCCCCCGCATGGCCCATCCGCCGCCCCGGCGGCGCGGTGGCCCCGGCGATGAACCCTACCACCGGCTTCTTGATCTTCTCGCGCGCCAGGAATTCCGCCGCCTCGATCTCGCTCTGCCCGCCGATCTCGCCGATCATCACGATCTGTTTCGTCTCCGGATCGGCCAGGAACATCTCCAGCACCTCGATGAAATCCGTGCCCTTCACCGGATCGCCGCCGATCCCCACGCAGGAGCTTTGCCCCAGCCCCGCGGCGGTCGTTTGCGCCACCGCCTCATAGGTCAGGGTGCCGGACCGCGAGACGATCCCCACCGACCCGCGCCGATGGATATGCCCCGGCATGATTCCGATCTTGCACGCGTCCGGCGTGATCACTCCCGGGCAGTTCGGCCCGATCAGGCGCGATTTCGACCCCGTCAGCGCCCGCTTCACCCGCACCATGTCCAGCACCGGAATACCCTCGGTGATGCAGATCACCAGCGGCACTTCCGCGTCGATCGCCTCCAGGATCGCATCCGCCGCATAGGGCGGCGGCACGTAGATCACGGTCGCATCCGCGCCCACGGTCGCGCGCGCTTCCGCCACCGTATCGAATACCGGCAGCCCGAGATGGGCCGATCCGCCCTTGCCCGGCGTCACGCCGCCGGTCATCTTCGTCCCATACGCGATCGCCTGTTCCGAATGGAACGTGCCCTGCGCGCCGGTGAATCCCTGGCAGATCACCCTTGTGTTCGCATCGACCAGAATGGCCATCTATGCGGCCTCCTTCACGGCGCGCACCACTTTCTCGGCGGCGTCGGCCAGGTTGTCGGCGGCGATGATCGGCAGATTGGATTTCGCGAGGATCGCCTTGCCGAGATCGACGTTCGTGCCCTCCAGCCGCACCACCAGCGGCACGGACAGCTTCACCTCGCGCGCCGCCAGGACCACCCCCTCGGCGATCACGTCGCAGCGCATGATGCCGCCGAAGATGTTCACCAGGATCCCTTCCACATGCGGATCGGACAGGATGATCTTGAACGCCGCCGTCACCCGCTCCGCGGTCGCGCCGCCGCCCACATCCAGGAAATTCGCCGGCGCGGCGCCATACAGCTTGATGATGTCCATCGTCGCCATCGCGAGGCCCGCGCCGTTCACCATGCAGCCGATGGTCCCGTCCAGCGCCACGTAGTTCAGGCTGTGCCGGGCGGCTTCCAGCTCCTTCGGGTCCTCCTCCGCCTCATCGACCAGCTTCTCCAGCTCGGCATGGCGGAACAGCGCGTTGTCGTCGAACGATATCTTCGCGTCCAGCGCAACGACCTCGCCCGCCTTGGTCACCACCAGCGGATTGATCTCGACGATCGCGCAATCCAGCGCGAGGAACGCGGCGTACATCGCGCCGACGAAGCGGGTGAACGCGCCCACCTGCGCGGCCGTCAGGCCCAGGCCGAACCCCAGCCGCCGCCCCTGGAACGGCGAGAACCCGGCCGCCGGATCGATCGCCACGCGCATGATCTTCTCGGGCGTATGCGCGGCGACCTCCTCGATCTCCATACCGCCCTCGGCCGAGGCGACGATCGTCACCCGCCCGGAGGCGCGATCGACCAGCAGCGAGAGATACAGCTCCCGCGCGATGTCGCATCCCGCCTCCACATAGACCCGGTGGACCTTGCGCCCGGCCGCGCCCGTCTGTTTCGTCACCAGCACGTGCCCGAGCATCGCCGCCGCCGCCGCCCGAACCTCCTCAGCCGAGCGCGCGATGCGCACGCCGCCCTTGCCGGTGGGATCGCCGGCGAAATGCCCCGCCCCGCGTCCCCCCGCATGGATCTGCGCCTTCACCACATGCACCGGCCCCGGCAGCTTGCCCGCCGCCGCGACCGCTTCCTCCGCCGTCCAGGCGACGTGCCCGTCGAGCACCGCGACGCCGTAGCGGCGCAGCAATTCCTTTGCCTGGTATTCGTGGATGTTCATGGCGCCGATCCCTGTCCGGTTCAGCCGATCAATTTCTTCGACGCCTCGATCAGCTCCCGCACGGTCGCGCAGGACGCATCGAACGCCGCCTTCTCATCGCCGTTCAATGCGATTTCCACCACCCGCTCTACCCCGCCCGCGCCGATCACCACCGGCACGCCGACATAGAGCCCGTCGATTCCGTACTGCCCCGACAGATACGCCGCGCACGGCAGCACGCGCTTCTTGTCCTTGAGATAGCTCTCCGCCATCGCGATCGCCGAGGACGCCGGCGCGTAAAACGCGGAGCCGCGTTCCAGCAGCTTCACGATCTCACCGCCGCCATTGGCGGTGCGCGCCACGATCGCGTCGATCTTCGCCTGCGTGGTCCAGCCCATCTTGATGAGATCGGGCACCGGGATCCCCGCCACGGTGGAATAGCGCGTCAGCGGCACCATCGAATCCCCGTGCCCGCCGAGCACGAAGGCCGTCACGTCCTCCACCGACACGCCGAATTCGTGGGCCAGGAACAAGCGGAACCGTGAACTGTCCAGCACGCCCGCCATGCCCACCACCTTGTTCGCCGGCAGGCCCGATTTCTCCTTCATCACCCAGACCATCGCATCGAGCGGGTTGGTGATGACGATCACGAACGCATCCGGGCAATGGGTGCGGATGCCCGCCGCGACTTCCGCGATCACGCCCGCGTTCTTGCCGATCAGATCGTCGCGCGACATGCCCGGCGTGCGCGGGAAGCCCGCGGTAACGATCACCACGTCCGAGCCCGCGATGGCGGCGTAATCCGACCCGCCGCTCATCGCCGCATCGAAACCCTCCACCGGCCCAGATTGCATCAGATCGAGCGCCTTGCCCGCCGCCACCCCGCCGAACACGTCGAACAGCACGACGTCGCCCAGTTCCTTCAGCCCCACCAGATGGGCGAGCGTGCCGCCGATATTGCCGGCGCCGATGAGCGCGATCTTGTTGCGGGCCATGGAAACCTCATACGAAGCGGGGGAACGGACACGGAACGGGCGCCCGCACCGGGCGCCCGGGATTGTGCGGGTGCTAACGCATCGCCGCCCCCCGGACAAGCGGAACCGCGCGCTCGACGCGGCCCGGTCCATGGGTCCATCCTGATCGCGTCCTTCCCGGAGCATTCCCATGCGGTTCGGCGTCCATCTTCCCCATATCGGCCGCAAGGCCACCCCCGCCCTGATCCGCGACGCGGCCCTCCAGGCCGAGGCGCTCGGGTTCGACGATGTCTGGGTGAGCGAGCACATCATCGTCCCCGCCGGCGCGCCCTATCCGCCCTCGCCCGCCTTCTACGACCCGGTGCTGACCCTGACCTGGGCCGCCGCCGTCACCCGCCATGTGCGCCTCGGCACCTCCGTGCTGGTCTTGCCGATGCGTCATCCGCTGCCGCTGGCGAAAGAGCTTGCCACCCTGCAGAACCTGTCGGAGGGCCGGCTGATCCTTGGCGCCGGCGTGGGGTGGATGGAAGCGGAGTTCGAAGCCCTGGGCGCGCCTTTCCATGAACGCGGCAAGCGCATGGACGAGGGCCTCGCGCTCATGCGCGCCGTCTGGACCGAAGACCCGGTGACGTTTCCGACCACGCACATCCCCGCCAGGGTGGAGGCGATGCGGATGCAGCCGATGCCGCACGCGCCGATCCCGGTCTGGATCGGCGGCGCGTCGGACGCGGCGCTGGCCCGTGCCGCGCGCCATGACGGCTGGCACGGCAGCCGGGTCGCCCCCGACCAGGCGCCGGCGCTGGTCGCGAAACTGCGCGCGCGGCGCCCCGACCCCGGCTTCGCGCTGTCGCTGCGCGTGCGCTGGGACAGCGCCGATCCGGCCGCCATGCGCGCCGCCTTCGCCGCCTACGCCGCCGCCGGCATCGGCCATCTTCTGGTCGAGCCGCAGGAACGCGACGGCGATGCCTGGCTGCGCGCGGTCGAGGCCATCGCCGCCGCGCGAGACGCGCGCGGATGATATCGCGCGAGACGCGCGCGGATGACATCGCGCGAGACGCGCGTGGATAACAGCGCGCGATGAGCCGCGTCCTCGTTATCAATCCCAACCGCTCCGAGCCCTGCGGCGCCGGAATCGCGGCCGCGATCGCCCCCTTCGCCACGCCGACCGGCCCGCGCTTCGATGTCGTTTCGCTACCGGACGGCCCGCCGGCGATCTATTCCTGGGCGGACTGGCACGCTTCGGTCGGGCCGATCCTGGCGCGCATCGCCGCCGACCCGGCGGATGCCTACATCATCGCCTGCGCGTCGGATCCGGGCATCGAGGCCGCGCGCGCCGCCACCGACACCCCGGTGTTCGGCGTGTTCCGCGCCGCGGTCGCCGCCGCCATCGCGCGGGCGGAATTTTTCGGCGTGATCGCAATCGTGGACGCCTCCAAGGCGCGCCACCGTGCGGCGTTGCGCGCGATGGGGCTGGAAGCGCGCCTGGCCGCGACGCACGCGCTGAACGTGAGCATGGACGCGCTGCTCAATCCCCACGCCGCGCGCGCCCTGCTGGTCGAGGCCGCGCGGGCCTGCGTGGCCGACGGCGCCGAAACGATCATCCTCGGCTGCACCGGCATGGCGCATCACCGCGCGGCGATCGCGCACGCATGCGGCGTGCCGGTGATCGAACCCTGCCAGCAGGCGGCGGCGCTGGCGCTGGCCGCACTGGCGGGCGAGTCGTGAGGGAGGGGCGGCGCGGGACGAGACGAAATCCGGGCAAGGGTCGGATGACGCCGCCGGCGCGCGCCCGGGCCCGGACGCGGCGCTCGCCCGGCCGTTGCGGATGACCGAAGATGGCCTTGGGCTCATTTGTCTCCGGAATGATCCTTGACATCCGGGGGAGGGCGGGCAGTTCTCATGCCTCCCCTCATTTTGAGGCCGCAGGCGCAGTCTAGCCACCGGCCTCCGACATCAAGGTTTGCATTGGCGCCGATCGTGGTTTCGGCGATCGGAAACTCTATCGCGTGCTGACCGAGAAGCTGAAGTTCGACTACGTCATCCGTTTCCGCGGCAACATCACGGTGGCGGCCGCCGGGGAAGTGCGCGGCTACGACCGATTCCTCGAGTCAAACACCGCCAAGCGGCGAACCCATTCGCTGTTCCGCCAGGGCTGCATGCCATACGAACTCACGCCGACCATGCCGGAGCCTCGGCTGCTGCCACTGGTCCG
>JAKAZN010000032.1 GCA_021815835.1 Pseudomonadota bacterium | reverse complement strand
GCCCCCCTACTTCGCCCCCCTACTTCGTCCCCTGGCCCCCCGCCTTGCCGGCGGTGGCGAAATAGAGCGCGGGATCGGCGGCCCGCACCCGCGCTTCCGCCAGACCCAGTTCGCGACGCACGATATTCGTGCCCTCCACCAGGGCCACGCATTTGTAATAGGCGATGCGCCGGCTCAGGCCCTCGCGGCCGAAGCCGCAATCGGTGGTGATCACCAGACGCTCCTTCGGGATGTAGTCCAGCGCCTTGCGGATCAGCGCGGCCACGTGCTCGGCCGGCTCGACCACGGTGTTGCAGTGGTTGACCACGCCGACGCCGATCTTCTTGTCGGTCTTGAGATCGGCGAACAGCGGCAGATCCTTGCCGAAGCTGCTCGCGCACTCGAACGTGACCACGTCGGCATTCAGCGCCATGAGGTAGGGCAGCGCGCGGGCGTAGCTCGGCACCTCCCAGTGCACGCGCTGCTGGTTCGGATTGCCCCAGCAGGTATGCACCCAGATCTCGGCATCGAGGCCGGCGAGCTGGCGATTGAACGCCTCGGTGAGGAACTGAAGGTCGGCATCCGTGCAGTCCGCCTGCTGGGCGCGCATGTGATGCGGCGGCTCTTCCACCTGGATCAGCGTGCAGCCGGCGGCGACCAGCTCGCGCAGCTCGGCGTTCATGATGTCGCAGAGATCGAGGATCATCGCCCGATCGTTCGGGTAGTATTCGTTCCACAGCATCCCGGCGAGCGTCGGCGCGGCGATGGCGCCGAATTTCAGCGGCCGGTCGGTCAGGCGCTGCGCCACCTGCCACAGCGCGGCATATTCCAGCGGCCCGCGCGTCAGCTTTTCCGTCACGACGCCGGGCTGGTACGCCTCCTGCACTTCCCACAGGATCTTGCCCGGACGCAGGCCGTGGCGCTGCATCCAGCCACGCGAGGTGTCGCGATGGCCGGTGATGCCGCCAAGTCGCTCGATCGGGTAGAAGAACCAGGATTTGCCGCCGACCGCGAGGTCGAAGCGCGCGTCGCCGTCGGTGACGATATCGAGCCCCGCGGCTTCCTGCGCGTTGATGACCGCCGCAACGGCGTCGAGATACTGCTCGCGGAACAGCGAATCGCCGAGCGCGGTCTTGAACGATCGTCCGGCCAGGCTGACATCGTACCAGAGCGGGCGCGGATAGGACCCGGTGATCGCGGTCGGCAGCATCATGTCGCGCGTGACGGTGAGCATGGGCGGTTCCTTCCCCTCGGGGCGGCCCGAAGGCTAGAACATATCCCGCCGCGACCGCCAGGGAGAGACCGCCCATGACCCCGCCCCCCGTGATCCGCCTGCATCCCGACGACAACGTCGTGATCGCCCGCGCCACCTTGCTGGAGGGCGTGGAGGTGGCCCCTGGGGTGGTGACCGCCGAACGGGTCCCGGCCGGACACAAGGTCGCGACCCGCCCGATCGCGGCCGGGGAGGCGGTGCGGCGCTACGGCCAGATCATCGGCTTCGCCACCCAGCCGATCGCGCCCGGGCGGCATGTGCATGTGCAGAATTGCGGGATGGGCGATTTCGCCAAGGATTACGCCTACGGCGTGGATGCGCGCCCGACCGAGGCGGCAGCTTTACCCGCGACGTTCCAGGGGTTCCGCCGGGCGGATGGGCGCGTGGCGACCCGCAATTATATCGGGATCGTGACCAGCGTGAACTGTTCGGCCCATGTCGCCGGGCTGATCGCGGACGTGTTCAAGCGCAATCCGTTTTCCGGCGCCGATCCGCTGGCCGAATTCCCGAATGTCGATGGCGTGGTGGCGCTGACCCACAAGACCGGCTGCGGCATGACCGAGGGCGAGCCGCTGCGCCTGCTGCGCCGGACCCTGGCGGGCTATGCGCGGCACGCGAATTTCTCGCACGTGATCGCGCTGGGCCTGGGCTGCGAGGTGAACCAGATCGGCGGGCTGCTGGCCGAACAGCGGCTGACCGGGCGGCTGCGCTCGATGGATATCCAGGCGATGGGGGGGACGCGCAAGACGGTGGAGGCGGGGGTGGCCTTCGTGAAGGAGGTATTGGCGGAGGCGAATGCGGCGCGGCGGGAGACGGTGCCGGCGTCGGAGCTGACGGTGGCGCTGCAATGCGGCGGGTCGGACGGATATTCGGGCGTGTCGGCCAATCCCGCGCTGGGCGCGGCGAGCGATCTGCTGGTGCGGCACGGCGGGACGGTGATCCTGTCGGAGACGCCGGAAACCTACGGGGCGGAGCACCTGCTGACGCGGCGCGCGGTGTCGCGGGAGGTGGGGGAGAAACTGGTTGCGTTGATGCGGTGGTGGGAGGAGTACACGGCGCGGGAGGGAGCGGAGATGAACGCCAATCCCTCGCCGGGGAACAAGGCCGGCGGGCTCACGACCATTCTGGAGAAGTCGCTGGGGGCGATGGCGAAGGCGGGCAGCACGAACCTGGTGGATGTGGTGGGGTACGCGGAAGCGGTGACCTCGCGCGGGTTCGTGTTCATGGATACGCCCGGCTACGATCCGGTGGCGGCGACGGGCCAGGTGGCGGGGGGGGCGAATTTGGTGTGCTTCACGACCGGGCGCGGCAGCGTATTCGGGTGCAAGCCTTCGCCTTCGATCAAGTTGGCGACGAATACGCCGATGTATCGTCGGATGGAGGACGATATGGACGTGAATTGCGGGACGGTGCTGGACGGGGATGAGAGCGTGCAGGAATGCGGGGCGCGGGTGTTCGATCTGATGCTGCGCGTGGCTTCGGGGGAGCGGAGCAAGAGCGAGGCGTTCGGGTTCGGGGCGGATGAGTTCGCGCCTTGGGTGATCGGGGCGACGATGTGAGACGAACGCAGGAGTGTCCACGATGAATGACCTGTCGCCGGCCGGGACCCGCTCCGATCCCATCCCCGCCGATTGCGCGGGCCTGGATTTCTACGCGATCGACCGATCGCTCCGCGATCTGCTCGCCATCTACCTCCCCCCCGCCACCCACGCCGCCCTTACCCCCCATTACGCAAGCCTCGGCCGGATCGCCGGCGGCCGGCTTGACGAACTGGCCCGCCTCGCCGATCGCCACTTCCCCATCCTCCACCACCGCGACCGTTACGGGCACGACGAAGACTGGATCGAATATCACCCCGCCTACCGCGAGATGGAACAGATCGCCTTCGGCGATTTCCAGTTCCACGCCATGGCCCATCGCCCCGGCGTACTCGGGCAGGACGCGCCCCTCCCCGCCGTCGCCAAATACGCCTTCCAATATTTGTTCACCCAGGCCGAGTTCGGCCTGATGTGCCCGGTCAGCATGACCGACACCTCCATCCACCTGATCCGCACATTCGCCAGCCCCGAGCTGCAAGCCTACCTGCTGCCGAAGATGTTGTCGGCCGATCCCGCCAGCATGTGGAAGGGCGCGCAGTTCATGACCGAGCGCGCAGGCGGATCCGATGTCGGTGCCATCGAAACCCGCGCCACCCAGGACGGCGATCGCTGGCTGCTCACCGGCGACAAATGGTTCAACTCGCACGCCGACGCCGATATCGCGCTGACCTTGGCCCGCCCCGAGGGCGCGCCCGCCGGCACGCGCGGCATCGCCCTGTTTGCCCTGCCCCGCCGCCGGCGCGACGGCACGCGCAACGCCTATCGGGTGATCCGCCTCAAGGACAAGCTCGGCACCAAATCCATGGCGAGCGGTGAGATCCGGCTGGAGGGCGCGGAAGCCTACCTGATCGGCCCCGCCGGCGCGGGGCTGAAACAGATGATGGAGCAGGTCAACCGCTCCCGCCTCTCGCACGGCGCGCGGGCGGCCGGCATGATGCGCCGCTGCGTGAACGAAGCGCTCGCCGCCGCGCGCGGGCGGATCGCCTTCGGCCGCGCGGTGATCGATTTCCCGTTGATGCGCCGGCAACTCCTGAAACTGATCGTGCCGGCCGAGCAGGCATTGTCGGTCACCTTCGCCACCGCCGATGCGCTGGATCGCGGCGCGGCGCAAGAACTGCGGATCCTGACGGGCCTCCTGAAACTGCGCGCCTGCCGCGACAATATCGCCGTCGCCACCGGGGCGATGGAAGCGCGTGGCGGCAGCGGGTACATCGAGGACTACGTCACCGCGCGCCTGATCCGCGACGCCCAGGTGGGCCTGCTCTGGGAAGGCACCAGCAACATCAACGCGCTGGATGTGATCGGGCGCGCGGTGGGCAAGCTCGATGCCCAGGCCGCGCTCGGCGCCGCGCTGCGCCGGCGGCTGGACGTGTCGGATGCGCTGCCGGAACGATTCCGCGCCCGGCTCGCCACCGCCTGGGACCGCGCCGCCGCGCTCGCCGTCCGCACCGCGAAAACGGGCGCCGAGGAATCCGCGCGCACCGCCGCGACCGCGCTCTACAACGCCACCAGCGCCATCCTGTTGGCCTGGGAAGCGACCCGCCCGGGCGCCGATGCGCGCCGCGCCCTGCTTGCGCGCTTTGTCCTGGAGCACCGCCTCAGCCCGCGCGATCCGCTGGCGCCCGAGGACGCGCCCTGGGAAGGCAAGGCCACCGCGATGCTGCTGGACCCGGGCGCCCGGACCCTGCCCGAAATCATCCCCCTGCTGGCCTGAAGCCCACCTACCCCGCGCGCCGCACCACCGGCTCCAGCCCCATCGCCTGCGCCACCCGATCGAGCCGGCGAGAGACGCTTTCCCCCTCGAACACGCCGCGGGTTTCGTCCAGAAGCAGCACCAGCTGCCCGTTTTCGGGCCGCAACGACACCCCCGCCAGCAGGTCGGGCGTGCCGGCCGACAGCGAATAAGCGAGCCGCAGCGCCATGCCCAGCACCTCCGCCCGGTGCGCCCCGGCAACGTCCAGCAGCGCCCGCGCCGGGCGCAGGAACGCCGTCTCCGGATCGGCCTCGTAACGCAGCGCCACGGTCAGCGCGAGAAACGCGCGCGCATGGTGATCGAGCCCGATCCCAGGTTGGCGCAATACCCGCAGAAACGCCTGCTCGGCACGGAATTCCGGATGATCGTGGCTGCCAAGATCGGACATCCAGCACGCCGCGATCCGCAACCGCGCCATGACCGGGGTTTCATCGGCAAATAACGGCGCGGTCCACGCGATCAGCGCCGGCGGCAAGGTCGCGTCGCGGCCCAGGAAATCCGCGTAATGCCGCGCCGCGGCCAGCAGCGGGTCTTCCGCCGCAACCTCGGGCGGGATGCGGCCGAGATACCAGCCCTCGCGCAGGCCGCTCGCGCTGAACACCACCCGGCGCACCGCGCCCGCGCGCAACAGCCGGCGCAGCACCGTCGCGGCGAAGGGCAGATCCTCGATCCGCCGGCGCGGCACCCCCGGCAGCCGTTCCAGCGCCCGGCGTCCGGCGCCCGAAATCATCACCGCAAGCTCGCGCGCCTCCTCGCGCCCGATCATGTATTGATGGACCATCTGCAACGGATAGGCGAGCTGCGCCATGTGAACGCGCGCGAGCGCGCGCCAGGCGCCGCCCACCAGATAGAGATCCCGTCCCTCCGCCTCCGAAAGCCACGGCACGGTCCCGAGATCCGCATCCACGATCCCACGCGCGCGCTCCACATCCCCGCCGGAACGTTCGGCCAGCCGAATGACCCCGAGCCCCAGGGTGCGCGCCCCGTCATGCCGCCCATCGGCGATCCGTACCAGTTCCAACGATCCGCCGCCGATATCGGCCAGGATGCCGTCGGCGTCGGGGATGCCGCACAGCACGCCGCGGGCGGAATATTCCGCCTCTTCCGGCCCCGTCAGGACCCGGATCGCCACCCCCGGCAGGCGCGCGCCCAAGGCCGCGACAAAACTCTCCCCGTTCACCGCGTCCCGCACCGCCGCCGTTGCCAGCACCTCGATCGGCGCGGCCCGCATCGCGCGCGCGACGGCGTGGTAGCGATGCAGCACGGTAAAGGCGCGCTCCATGCCGTCCGCGTTCAGATGCCCGGTCTGTTCGAGACCCCGCCCCAGCCGCAGCACGGCTTTTTCGTTGAAGATCGCGACCGGATTTCGCCCCAGCCCCTCATAGACGACCAGACGGACCGAATTGGACCCGAGATCGACCACCGCGCAGCGCGGCAATAAAGCCATCGTGTCAGTCCTCGATCACCCGATCCGGGCGCCGCACCGGCGCGGGCGTCGCGATCGGCCCATGCAGCGCGGAGCCACGGCCGGACAGCGACGGATTTGTCATGAAATAGTCATGCGCGGACACCGGCTTGCGTCCCGGCGGCACCCGCCGCCAGCCTCCATCCGCCGCCAGTTCCCATGATTGCAACGAATCCTTCAGATTGACCCCCATGATCTGGTCCAGCACCTGCGCGTGCACGGTCGGATTGGTGATCGGCACCAGGCTTTCGACCCGCCAATCCATGTTCCGCTCCATCCAGTCCGCCGAGCTGATATAGACCCGCGCGAGTCGCGACGGCAGCTTGTGGCCGTTGCCGAACACGCAGATGCGGCTGTGCTCCAGGAACCGCCCGACGATCGACTTGATGCGGATATTCTCCGACAGGCCCGCCACCCCGGGGCGCAGGCAGCAGATACCGCGCACCACGCCCATGATCTCCACCCCGGCGGCGGAGGCGCGATACAGCGCGTCGATCAGCGCGACATCGACCAGGCTGTTCAGTTTCAGCCAGATCCCCGCCGGACGCCCGGCATGGGCAAAGGCGATCTCGCGCTCGATCAGTTCCAGCAGCGCCGGGCGCAGGGTGAGCGGGGAGAACGCGATCGCGTCCATCCCCTCCGGCCGCGCATAGCCGGTCAGGTAGTTGAACAGCCGCGCGGCGTCGCGGGTCAGCCCCGGATCGCAGGTGAAGAACGACAGATCGGTGTAGATACGCGCGGTGATCGGATGATAATTGCCGGTGCCGAAATGCGCGTAGGAACGGACCATCGCCCCCTCCCGCCGCACCACCAAGGACAGCTTGGCGTGCGTCTTCAGCGCGGCGAAGCCATAGACCACCTGCACGCCGGCCGCTTCCAGGGTGCGCGCCAGCCGGATATTCGTTTCCTCATCGAAGCGCGCGCGCAATTCGATCACGGCGGTGACGAACTTGCCCGCCTCGGCCGCCTCGATCAGCGCCTTCACGATCGGGCTGTCGCGAGAGGTGCGATACAGCGTTTGCTTCACCGCGATCACGTTGGCATCGCCCGCGGCCTGGCGGAGGAACTGCACCACCACGTCGAAACTCTCGAACGGGTGATGGACGATGATGTCCTTGGCGCGGATCGCGGCGAAGCAATCGCCGCCGAAATCGCGGATGCGTTCGGGAAAGCGCGGCGTATAGGGCGGGAACAGCAGGTCGGGCCGATCATCGACGATCAGCTGGCGCAGATCGGCCACCCCCAGGATGCCCGGCTGGACGAAGGTTTCCTCGGCCGTCGCCCCCAGTTCGTCGGCGACCAGATCGGCGAGATCGTCCGGTAGATCGGCGCTCAGGGTCAGATGGATCGCGACCCCGCGGCGGCGGCGCTTGAGCGCGGTTTCGTAGGAACGGACGAGGTCCTCGGCCTCTTCCTCGAACTCGATATCGGTATCGCGGATCAGGCGGAACATCCCCCGCCCGGCGACGCGAAAGCCCGGGAACAGCCGGTGCAGGAAGCGCCCGACCAGATCTTCCAGCATCACGAACCGGATCGTCTGATCCGGCCCCGTCGGCAGCCGCACGAAACGTTCCACCTGCGCCGGCAGCGGGATCAGCGCGCGCATCCCCTGCCCGTCATCGAGGCGCACGAGGCGCAGCACCATCACGAAGCCCATGTTCGGGACGAACGGAAACGGATGCGCCGGATCGATCGCGAGCGGCGTCAACACCGGAAACACCCGCTCCATGAACCATGCCTCAAGCCAGGCGAGGTCTTCGCTGCCCAGATCGGCCGTCTCCCGCACCGCGATCCCGGACGCGGCCAGAAGTCCGCGCAATTCCCGCCACACGCGCTGCTGATCGGCCAGCAGCGCCTCGGACCGCGCGCGGATTTCGGCCAGTTGCTGCGCCGGCGTGCGCCCGTCCGGGCTCGGCGCCGTCACCCCCGCCTTCGCCTGACCGATCAGCCCCGCGACCCGGACGGACACGAATTCGTCCAGATTGGCGGCGCTGATGGAGACGAAGCGCAGCCGCTCCAGCAGCGGATGGCGGGGATTTTCGGCCTCCTCCACCACGCGATGGTTGAAATCGAGCCAGGACAGCTCGCGATTGAGGAACCGCTCCGGGCTGTCGGGCGCGATCGGGGCCAGCCGGGACACGGGCGGGGGAACCACAAGCTGGGGCGCGGCGGAGGACATGGGCGCAGACTACCGGACCGGCGCCCGGCGCGCGAGGCTTACCCGCCCACCCGCGCGCGCAGCGCCGCCGCGACCGCCGCGATCAGGTCCGGCCAGTTGCCCGGCCGGTCCTGGCGGAACAGCCGCGCCGACGGGTACCACGGGCTGTCCGAGCGATCGAGCAGCCAGCGCCAATCGGCCGCCTTGGCCAGCATGATCCACACCGGCCGCCCCAGCGCCGCGGCCAGATGGCCCATCGAGGTATCGACCGTGACCACAAGGTCGAGACTGGTCATCAGCGCCGCCGTCTCCTCGAAATCGGCAAGCTCCTCGGACAGATCGCGCAGGCCGTGAAAGCCGCCGGCGGCCTCCGTGTCCGTCGCCGGAAACGGTTTCTGCAACGAGACGAACGTCACGCCCGGAATCCCGGCCAACGGCGCGAGCTGGGCGAGCCGGACCGAACGGCGCCGGTCGTTCGGATGCGTGGGCCGCCCGCTCCAGGCCAGCCCTACCCGCAAGGTGGGCCGCGGCGCGAGCTCGTCCAGCCGGGCGCGCCACTTTTCCTCCCGCACCGGATCGGTGGTCAGATACGGCACCGTGGCCGGGATCGTCGCCTCGGTCGTGCGCATGATCCAGGGCAGGCTGGAGAGGCGGGTATGCGCCGCGTGACCGGGAATTTCGTTCCATTTATGACAACACAAGGTCACGCCCGGAACCCGCGCCAGCAGCGGCGCCATCTCGGCGCTGCACCCCAGCACGACTTCCTTGCAGCGTTCCGCCACCATCGGGATATAGCGGCAGAACTGCAACGTATCCCCGTAGCCCTGATCGCCGATCAGCAGGATCCGTCCCGTCGGGATACGCATCCCGTTCCACGGCGCCGAGGTGATGCGCGGCAGTTGGTTCTTCCCCGCCTCGGTCTCGTTGCGCCATTCGTATTCGATCCAACCGGCGTCGAACTCCCCGTGCGCGAGAAGATTCTGCGCCAGCGCCAGCCGCGCGTCGGCGTGCGACGGATTGAGTCCCAGCGCGCGCAACAGACACGCCACCGCGTTGTCACGTTCGTCCAGATCGGTGAAGGCCAACGAAAGATTGACCAGGTTATCGGCGTTGTCGGGGGCAAGCCGCACCGCCTCCCGCCCCGAGGCCGTCGCCTCCTCCACCCGGTTCAAAATACGATAGAGCGAGCATAGATTCGCGTGCCACGACGCGACGCCGGGATGGCGCTGCAGCGCCCGCTCCAGCAACTGCACCGCGCCTTCCGGATTGCCCGAATGCGCCGCGATCACGCCCTGCAGCGCGAGCGCGCTCGGGTGATCGGGCGTGGTGGCCAGGACATCCTGGCAGATTCCGAAGGCCTCGCCGAAGCGTTTCGCCTGGGTCGCGGCCTGGGCGCGGCCCAGGGCCTGCTCCACCGTCTCCTTCCCCGTCGCCGGGGCAGCACCGCTCATGTCCGCTCCTTGCGACGATGGGGTCGGGATCGTTGCCGCAGTATAGGGGGGCCGTCGCATGCCGGTCCAGCCGGGCCGTCGTTGCGCTCCCCATCCAACCCCCAGGCGGTCCGCGCCGCCGCGCCGCGCGCGCCCAGCACGCCGCGCGCCGCCAGCCAGGCGCGCCCGCCCGCCGCCAATCGCGCGCGCAGCA